>JAKBNO010000102.1 GCA_021831005.1 Thermoplasmata archaeon | reverse complement strand
TGACATTGGCACGGAAATGATGATAGAGAAAAAGAAGAATCTTATGACCTCTCTTTCTGGATATAAGGGTTGAGAACACTTCTACCAAATGAAGAAAATAAAAAAATGAGATTTCTCCATTAAACGCAGCAATAATGATTTCACATCATTCCACAGCATAATACAGCATTTGGTGGTAACAGTTTAGACCCTCTTAAGTACCTTCCTGACCTCCTCTTCCTCCTTCAGTAATTCGGGAACCAGCTTTAGTTCAGCATCCGATAGTACGATGAGCATCTAACCGAAAATAGATCCAAAGCTGTCATTCACGTTCTGCCTCTCCTTTTCTATCATTTCTTCTATTTTTTTGGACTTAACTCCGTCCACTTTCTCCGATATTTTTGAAAGCTCGCCTCTCGCGACTTTCAGGCGATCTTCTGTTCCCTCTAGAATCAGATACTGATATCCTTCTTCCCCCAGTATCGAGGAATCCTTTATTGTGATCGATAGCCTGAACACTTGATCTATTGCAAGAATCTTCTCCATGTCTGGTTTCTTCGCAAGAGGAACCTTGTATATATCCATGATACCCCAAGAATAATTCCTAATTATTCTTTTTCGATTTTTTCGATCCATCTCTTCCTTGAATAAATTATCAGTGACCCGACAACTACCACCAATGCGGACGTCGAAACTATCAGACCGATTAGAGGCATTTTGCTAAAGGTTCCTTCGAAAGGAACAACGGATAAGGAAAGGGTGCCTTGACCTGTTCCATTGGTGGTAAAAGAGATTATCGTCTCGTTCGCAGTTCGAGTCACTGTGTAATTTCCGCCGTTGGATCCCACTCCCTTGAGTGAGAAGCTCGAAACTGAATAGTTACCCTGAATGACAATTACGAACTTCTGTGAACTGTTCTGTATGAATTGGAAATCCAGTATACCGCGTTCGAAAGACAGGTTTTGAGACGTCACATTCGGTGAAAACGGAACGAAATAAGCCTGGTTGTTTATGAATATTTCCGTCGATGCGTTACCAAGATGGCCATTGCTGTTGTTGGGCTGACCGTTGGTAGAATGGAATGAGGGGAGGAATCTTATCAACACAAAACTTATTGGAGAATTCACTTCAAGGGTTGAGTTTACGATTGACACTCCGCCATATATGTCCACGTACCCCAGTGTTTCGGCTCCTCTTTTGATCTTGAAGACGTGTTCTTCGTAGAATGGGATGTTGGAGTGCGGGGATGGATCGTAGTTAGAATTAACCACCTGCGGCGATTCACGATCCGAAGTGCCGAAACTGAATCCGTCCGATAGAGTTATGTTAATAGAACTATCAAATCCCTGGAGGTACATTGTGGGGAATAGTGCATCTGAAGCCAGAATGCATGTACTACCGGGCACCGAAAAATCTTTGGTGCTGAAGGATAAGAGAGTACTTTCAGAACTCGAAATGTTTGAAATTATCGCAACGGATGAGTCTTGATTTATTAAGGAGTAGTCCTTGATTTCACCATTTGCATAGCCAAAGCTGGAGTAGTTACCGATGAAAGAGTAACCGTTGAATTGCATGCTATTTTGGCTAAAATTGAAGTTGGATATTGGCGCACTCACGTACGAGATGGCAAAGTGTTGGAGGAAACTCGAACCACTTATTGAAAGCTGATTCGCGCTTTCCGATATTTTACCAGTCGTAAATAGTGTTCCAAGATAGTTTGATTGGTAAAAATACACATATTCTAAGACTGACGACGAGTATGAAAAATTGCCTACCGAAGAAAAAGAAATCGCTGGTGTGATAGTGACGTTACCCCACCCCTGCCAAAAGAGGGAAGTCATGCTGTCGTCGTTAACATATGGTTGGGCTAAGCTAGAAGATGTTCCAGTGACATTGAAATACTTTAACACCTCAACCGTCTGACTGTTGACATGGACAGTGAAGTTTGAAATACCGTTCGTTGTGCTGTTGTAATCGTCGAAAGAGGTTACAGAGCTGATCCCAGATGCACTAGTCAGAGATAACCCAGAAAGCAACATCAGGGAAGCCACTATTAACGCAACGGCGAGGTATCTCATTTATTTTGAATATCAAATCTATATTAAAGCTATCTGATACAAAATTCGAAATGGTGAAGAAGAGTTATTATTAGTTGCGTCGATAAAGGTGAAGGTGAAATTGTGCCTGGATCTATAAAAGTTAATCAACCTCCTCCAAAAGCTCCGGTAGATTTCAAGATTAGCACGGAGAACGAGAACATCAAGAACATCAGCAATGTGCTGGTGGTAATGAGCGGTAAAGGTGGAGTGGGAAAATCCACTGTTTCAGCGAATCTGGCAGTAGAATTGTCTGAAAGAGGGTTTCAGGTTGGGCTCGTGGACGCGGATATGCATGGACCAGACATTCCACAGATGCTTGGCTTGGTGGATGATAAACCAGTCATGAACGATGATAAGAAAATCGTCCCTGTCAATTATAGCAACAACCTGAGGGTCATCTCAATAGAATACTTCCTTCCATCGAGAGACACCCCTGTCATATGGAGGGGTGCCCTGAAACACAAAATGATAGAACAGTTCGTGAAGGACATTGCCTGGGAGAAACTTGATTTTCTTATATTCGATCTTCCACCCGGGACGGGAGATGAGGCTCTTTCTATCGTTCAGTTAATTCCAAAGGTGACTGGATTTGTGATAGTAGGGACTCCTCAGGAAGTAGCCATGATAGATGTCAGGAAAGCAATCAATTTCGCCAAACAGCTAAACGCCCCCGTGATCGGACTCGTCGAAAATATGAGCGGATTCGTGTGCCCCCACTGTGGAAAGACGACATATATCTTCAAGAAGGGGTCGGGGGAAAACATTGCAAGGGAGTTTGGCATAAACTTCCTTGGTTCCATGCCATTGGAGCCATCCGTAGTCGAAGACGGCGATGACGGCACTCCTATGGTGCTATCTCACCCTGAGAGCAGCAGTTCAAAGAGTTTTAGGTCGATCGTGGACGAAGTCCTGAAATACCCGGGGATTGTAAGAAAGTCTGAATCATCATAGAGTGAGGCACCGCGATAAGAAGGTAGAAGATGAGAATTCAAACTTCTGATCTCTCGAAGACGTACGAAAAGAAGTACATCGCTCTGGAGAACCTGACCCTGGACCTGAGTCTTAACGGTATCTTTTCCATAATTGGGAGAAATGGGGCAGGGAAAACTACCTTTGTCAGGATCATGTCCACAGAGTTGATGCCGACTTCTGGAAGCGGGTTCATCAACGAAATGGACGTGGTGAGCCAGGCAATAGAGGTGAGACAACAAATAGCGGTGGTTCCCCAGGAAGCGCGCCCACTTCCGTGGCTGACGCCCTTGCAAACAGTCAGCTCCTACCTGATGTGGAGAGGCTATTCTTACAGGGAAGCCAACGAGAAAGGGAAGGAAGCACTCAGAGAACTCGGCCTAGAAGGAAAAGAAAGTGTGAAGAGCAGAAAACTCTCCGGAGGTCAGAAGAGGAAGTTGATGGTAGCTACTGTCATATCCAGCGAGGCCCCTATAGTTTTTCTCGATGAACCCACGACCGGGCTTGATTATCTTTCCAGAAAAGAGCTCTGGCAGCTGCTTTCCAAGATGAAGAAGGATAGACTGATAATCCTGACGACTCACTACCTGGAAGAGGCTGAAATACTCGGGGACCAGATAATGATTCTCGACAGCGGGAAGCTAGTCGACATTGGGAAGATCGATGACTTGAGGTCCAAAGTGAAACTTCCCTACGTTCTAAAAGTCTATTCAGATAATTTCAAGATAGAAGACAATGAACTACAGGTCCACCCCGTTTCAGAAAAGGAGACGTTCGTTTATGGTTCTGCGACGAAGATCTACGGGCTTGTGCCGTATCTGGTGACGAACAAGATGAAGTTCACAGTCGAGGAGGCATCTCTCAGCAACATTTTCGAACAGTACCTCGGAGGGGAGGAAGGAGAGAATGAAAAGGAAGATTGGTAGCCAAGTACTCGCCTCGGTACTTGTCAATTCTGTGTATGCAATGATAAACTACCCCGTTGTACTGATAAATACGCTTCTGGCACCGCTAGCCATTCTGGCAGTGGTCACGTTTGCAAGCAAAGGGGCACTTCTACCTGTCGCTGCTGTGGGTGCACTTATCATGAACATGGTTTCGAGCGGGACTTCACTCCAGCAGGACTTATCCCACCTGAAGAATGACATGAGATTACAAGACATGATAGTCAGTTCCCCCACTACCTCTCTGGTTTACATAGTGGGAATGGCGATATCGGAGATTGTTTATTCTATTCCAACACTCGCGTTTCTGGTTGTTTTGAACCTGATTTTTGTAAAGATAACACTGCTAGGAGGGCTCATCATCTTCCTAGATATGGCAACGATTTTCACCTTCTCGATTTCACTTGGATTCTTCTTGTCCACATTTACTTCGGATATCATACAGTCCTGGGGATTTTCTGGTATCTTATCCCCCCTGTTGACCACCATTCCACCAGTCTACTACCCCATAACTTACATCCCATATCCATACAGGTATCTGGCATACCTTTCGCCGACTACTTATGCATCCGAAATCGCACAGAGCCAGACCGGTTTCTTTAACCCGGGAGTTGTAGGATTTTCAATAGCTTGGATAGTGTTACTCGCCATAACGGGTGCCCTTACTTATTTAGCCCTCAAGAGATCAAGGTGGAGAGAGAATTAAAACCAAAAAGGTCACTGACCGGATTCAACCTTATATATTATAGATAGTTGAGTCAATAGCATTGATGAAAGAGGAGAAGAGAGGAAGAACTTTCAAAGGATTCATTTCACTGATAGTGTTGAGGGCACTCTGGAATGAACCTGGTTATGGGTATAACCTGGAAAAAGAAGTCAATAGGGGACTAGGGGTGAAACTCTCAAACGGAGAAATCTACTCGGTTTTGAGGAACATGGAGATAAGGGGACTGGTAAAGAACAGGGGAAAACGTCAGGAAGGGAAAAACAGGAAGTATTACGAAATAAGCAGCGAAGGCAAGCAGTATCTCCGGGAACAGGTAAAGAGTATGGAAGTGGCATTGCCCACAATAGAAGAGATCATTGGATTTGTAAATTCAAATTCAGGCAGAGGGAAAGAAGGACCGGAATTGACACCCTCTTACAAAAACGAATGAAATATATAAAAGCAGTGAATTCTAAACTTGTGAATCAAACAGTTTTGTTCTACGGTGACGAAGACATCCTTAAGTCTCTCGCGAAAAAGGGATCTGAGACGGATATAAGATTTTACAACACCAAGATATCCGGCAACGAAATTACGTTTCTCTATCCATTCAAATTCCCAGAGAGAATACAGACGCTACTTAATGCTGCGTCTGTTTCCAATAAGGCAATTCTGGCAGTGAATGAACTGGACAAGAGTGTGGGAGAATTCCTTCTCACGCTTGATTATCATGGGATAAAGAATCTTGGTGTAATAGCGGTACCGCAGGTGTTGGAACACATACAAAAGATAGCAGGCGCGATGGGAATCTCCGTTGACGCCATGAGTCAAAAGTACGAAGATGTTGAAAGATTTTCACTTCTCCCAGTGACCCCAGCAAAGCAGGAAAACCTAGTCGTGTTGGACCAGAGCTTCCAAGTGAAGGGAGTTGGTACCGTCAGCCTTGGCTTCTTATTGGGAGGACAAATCAAGAAACACATGGTCATGAAAGCATACCCTTCTGGCAAGACGGTCGATATAAAAAGCATACAAATAATGGACGTTGACATGGAAACGGCAGAACCATTCTCGAGGGTAGGACTTGCCTACAGGAACGTCGAGGTGGATGATGTGCCAAAGGGTACCATTCTCTACTCCAAAGAAGGGGTGGAATTCACTGAGAGTATACAGCTTGAAGTCAGAACAAATCCAACGGTGAAAGTGGTGCCCTCCGTTGGGGAAAAGATTCAGCTGAACTTCCTTTTCAACAATATCAATGCTGAAATCTCTGACATCTCAGAAGGAAAATATCTGATAGATGTCGACAAAAAGGTACCCATAATAGACGAAATATTCTCGATAACTTCTCTCAACTCGAGTCCGAGAGTAATAGGAGCTGGGAAACCTGGAAATTGAAGTCAGGTTGAAGCTGAAAGGAGCCGACGCAGACAACATCATAAGGGCAATAAGTGCTGATCACGCGAGATACATAAAGTGTAAGAAGACGAAAGATGGGTATTCGTGTTCCGTGTCAGGTCAAACGAACGACGTGAGGAAGACCATCAACGAGTTCTTGGAATCTATCTTATACCTAGAAAAGGTATCCGAAAGCCTTGATGCCCGAGTGGGGTAGTTTGGATTATCCTAGAGGCCTGCGGAGCCTCAGACCTGGGTTCGAATCCCAGCTCGGGCGTC
>JAKBNO010000122.1 GCA_021831005.1 Thermoplasmata archaeon | reverse complement strand
CATAATGTTTCGAGAACGGTTACAGTGGAATGGGTTGAGAAAGAATGAACAGACGGCTGGCTCAAAAGATTGCAAATAACATCTGGATTTTAATTATCGTTTTCGCCTTGACCATGGGAGGTCTAGGGGTCTACATGAACGGAATCGCCGAGTTCAACACGTCTAGGTTTTATCAAACCATATTCATCCTTTCGTTTGGGTCTGGAGAAATATTCTTGATTTTGGTTCAGGCAATATTAATTTCAGGATTTCCAAGAATGTATTGGAAGAGCCAAAGCCAGAAACCAAGAATGTAATACTGGAGTGGAGATAGAGGAGATAGAAATGAACGGGAGAAATGATGGATTCAAGTGGGTCTGGATCGGCCTTGCTGGAATGTTCATTCTGATTGGTGTAGCTACAGTTCTTGAAGTGGTGATGTCAGGAGGGAGGCGCGTACTTTCTCCTACCAATTCTACAGCCTTGAGTTTCGACCCCTGGAACTGGATATGGAACCTTATTGGACTGTTCTTTTTCCTCTGGATCCTATTCTTCATCGTCAGGTTCTTCTTCAGGCCCTGGAGATGGCATGACCATCATCATATGCACGACTGGAACTGGTGGGAGCATGACAGGGCAGAGGAGATACTTCGAGAGAGGTATGCAAAGGGGGAGATAACAAAGGAGCAGTTGGACAAGATGATGGACGACATTCACAGTAAAAGAGGGATGAATTTATGATGATCTCGAGAGAGAAATCAGAAATTACTGCAATAGCACGAACTGACCGGTAGGTGTGGATGACAGGATCTAAATTTTTAGTTCAAAAAGAGATGCGGCAGCAAAGTCCTCAAATGGTTTGAGAAACTTCGCGACCTGATCTTGCCATTTAGACGGAACGGCTACATATCCGGAATTGGTGACGCTCAACATTTTGAGTTCTCCGCTAATTATTATGGTCTGAAATGCGTTGTTATTGGGTCTATCTTTCTCAATAACTATTACACCTTCCCTTTCTTTTACAGAAAGATCGCTCAATCCGTAATCCTTCAATCTAACGAATGCCCAACCAGCGCCAACGTACACATCCTCTTCAAGGTTGGAAAGTTGCCAGCCAGAAGTATCGATTGATCCGCAGAAGATACTGTAGTCTTCCCTAAACTCGAATCCCAGCTTCTTTACAAGGTTAATGGATTTATGATTCGATGGTTCTACGAACATCCTTGCAAACTTGGAACCTCTTTTCTTTGCCAGTTCCAGAGCAAATTTTGTAATATCTTCACCTATTCCTCTCCTTCTGTGTGATGGATGAACTCTCAGCGCGCTTAACCACATAGATCCGTCTCCAGCATCTTCGGCCTTTGCAAATCCGAGTATACCTTCACCCTCTGCAACCATGGTATAACCGCTTTCCAAGAACTCTATTCCAGTATCGTTGATCCAATCGCTATATCCGGATATTCTCGAAAGATTGCTGATCGCCCCCCAATCTTCCTTCGTAGCGATCCTGATAATCACTCTGAACGATGTTCTCTTGACATTTCTATCTTATGCCTCAATAACATCTCTGACGAATAATTGATATTACGGATGAAAATTGGAAGAAGAGATAATTTCATAAATTATTCAAGAATAAACAGACTCAATTATGCAGTCATTAGAATCGAAATAACAATCGACTGACCTGCTGCCTTCCTTGATAATAGAAATTCATTCAGTCATTGAATTAGTTAGAGTTTTTATATTAGATTAGCTGTAAAGCAATGATTGGTAGACCTAATTACAGAGATTCTGGTCCTTCTGATCGTCGCGATAGGACTGGGGGAAATATTCCACGCATTCTCTCTTCCAGAGGTGGTGGGTGCGATCATAGCCGGGATACTGTTAGGTCCGGCCATATCGGGCCTCATAGTTCCATCCGCTGCACTTTCTACCATAAGTGTTCTAGCTCTATTTTTCATTATACTTCAGATTGGAATTGAAGCATCAGCAGACATTTTCTCAAAGAACATCAGGTACGTTACAGGGTTCGCAGTAACGGCCTTCATTGTTCCTTTCATAGTGATGTCCGTTGGTTCTTTGTTTATTTTTAAGCTGCCGTACTTAGAGGCTGTAAGTACATCTCTATCGGTTAGCATACCCTCCATTTCAATAACTTCAGTGTTGCTGGTCAGATCTGGACTGATAAGAACCGAAGATGGATTCAAACTTCTCGGAGGGGTTGCAATGAGTGATGCTGTGGCTTTCATCATCTTTGTCTCATTCCACAGACCGCTCTTGACAATAGGTATTGATTCTGCTGCTCTGGCGGCATTCGTCGTTGCATTGTACTTTCTCGACATGTTCCTCAAGTCAAAGTCGCTTCTTTTGATTAGCTGGCTGGACAGGATCACCAAGATTGAGAAAGAAGGAGTCATCTTTGCAATAGTGATACTGATGGGACTTGCTGCATCTGTCCTCTTTGAATTTATTGGAATTACGTTCGTTCTGGGAGCCTTCTTCTCTGGACTGATCATTCATCAGAATTCGATTGGAGAACAGGCGTACGGAGTGCTCAAGCGAACTTTCCAGCGAATAAATTCCAGTTTCTTCATTCCGCTCTTCTTCAGCATCTCTGGTCTGGAAGTGTCAATCTTCCCGCTTTCGACACTCCCCTATATGTTGTTTCTGATCTTGATCACCGTCTCTATCGGAGGGTTTGCGGCCTACATGTTTTCAAGAAAATACATGAAGAGCATAACCCCAGGAACATCACTTGGGATCTTTGGAGGCAGGGGAGCTGTTGGCATAATCATAGCTTCTATCGCTCTGTCTAGGGGATTTATCACCAACACATACTATTCAGTTGCAATATTCGCCACCGTGATAATGGCATTGACGTTCACCCTTGTATTCAGCCACTTCATGAAAAAAAATCCTCCCACAAAGACAGGTGTTCCCATTGGAAATGGATAATACTTTGTTGTTCGTGACAACGCAGAAAGTTAATTACAATATTCACTCGCTAATGGTGGAAATGTTCCAGATTCCGTCTATCGGAAGCTCCTAGCATTGGAAGTACCAAAACTTGAACATCTCCAAGAAAAGCGAAATACCCCTAGCAGATACATATTCAAATGGGTGCTTCGTCATCTTTCGGCCCTATGCCCGACAAGGTTGTGGTTGTGTTAGGTAATCGTCTCTTGTCAAACGAAATTCATGTTGAACTTAGGGGGAGAATGGATACGGCAATAGAGTTGTGGTTCACTCTCAGCAATTCACTGTTTCTCGTTTCGGGAGGGAGGACAAATCCCTCGATATCGAAGACCGAGGGCGAGGCAATGCGTGATTATGCAACTGAGAAAGATGTTCCCTCGGACTACATCTTGGTTGAAAGTGAAGCTCTCGACACAATAGGAAATGGCTACTTCACAAGAAAGATATTGGACAACTTTCCGGACATTGTATCCGTTTATATTGTAACGTCTTGTTATCACGCACCACGTGCCGAGTATATTTTCAAATTGTGCCTCGGACCCAAATACATTCTTGATTCCAAGACCTGTTTCAAATCTGACAGGAAAGCGGATGAATCTGAACGCAAGGGTTTCGAGAGTGCTCGGGAATTTTTCTCCGGGATAACTCCAGGATCGATTGAGGAAATTGGACGGAGAATCAAGAAAAGTCACTCTTTGTACAAAGACCTCCATAACTGAGTGGTGCTGGAGAAAATAATTGCAGCATCACTTTTCTGAATGAAACACATTCTTGCAGTAAAAGGAGTCAAGAATAAAAAAGGAAAAAGTTGTGACTCGTATCGGAGGTCAGTCTCTGATCTCTTTCTCCACAAGAATCGCGGTTAGCAACATTAACACTCCTGCGAGTATCGCCAATCCGCCAAGCCACTGCCCTACCTGAGTCCACTGGGAGACTGTAAGACTTCCATTTATTATGACCATCCTGATTGCCTCGGCAGACCAGGAAACAGGATTATACTTCGCCACATTCGCGAGCCACGGAGCCATCATGGATGGCGAAAACATTGCATAACTCACGAACATCAACGGAAGATTCACCAGATTCACTATGCCGAATATGGAGTTCATGTTCGTCATTCTTGTTGCTATGACACTGAATATCGACGAGAATATGAACGCTACAAGAACTATCGCCGTTGCAAGCACGAGGACGTCTATTATCGTGAATCCATGAACGAATTTCAGTCCGTTCGGTATGAGATACGCGGCCACGATCAGGATGACCGCTTGAGGCATGATCCTGACGACTGAAGATATAATCTTCGAGAAAACTATTGAACTTCTCCTGATAGGAGAAGAAAGGAATCTTCCCATCGGGCCCAGTCTTCTGTCGAATATTATCTGCGTTCCTGCAAACATTGCAGTGAAGAGACCCATTGTGGTCAGAACCCCTCCGACTATGTACGTTATGTAATTGGGTGCTCCTCCTAGCACGTACGTGCTTGCACCCGGGAAGAACCTCGTGATGTCAAAGGCACTTCCAAACAGTGCGATCCAGAAGATTGGCTGGATCAGATTGGTGACAAAGAATATGGGATTCCTTACCCACTTCTTCAGTTCCCTGACAGTCAGGGGCCCCAGTCCGCTCATCGTCTCGCCCTCCTCATGTTCATTGCAACCTTCATTCTGTCCATGCCCCCTTCTTCTTCTCTAATCGATCTCCCAGTGTATTCTAGGAATACTTCATCAAGCGTTGGTTTCACCACGGTCAATTTGATCGTTGACAGCTTGTGTTGAGATATGAAATTGATGAGTGCGGGAAGCGAGTCATCTGCATTTACAACCTTTATCTTGACCGTGTTCTGCCCCGCATCTGTTACCTCTACAGCATCGGGAATCGTTTTAATCAATTCAGCACTTTGTTGGTCTGAAAGGGTGATCGTGATAATATCCCCCTTAAGAGACGCCTTAAGCTCGGCTGGGCTTCCAGTTATCAAGATCTTGCCATGATCTATGATCGAAACCCTTGCGGCCAGTTCATCTATCTCCTCGAGATAGTGAGAGGTCAGTATGATTGTGACGTTGAGTCTCTTTTGGATTTCCTTCACATAGTTCCACATTTGCGTTCTGGTCTGTACATCCAGACCTAGGGTCGGTTCATCTAGAAAGAGAATTCTTGGTTCGTGAACGAGACCTATGATCAGCTCGAGTCTCTTCCTCATGCCTCCTGAATATGTTCTTACATACCTGTCAGCTGCCTCTTCCAAGTCCACGAGTTTGAGTAAGGTTCTGATGTTCTCCTGTGCTTTTGCTCTGGGCACATCGTAGAACTGGGAAACCATCATCAAGTTCTCCCGTCCAGTGAGATCTTCGTCCGCTGTGAAATCCTGCGGTACCACACCAATCAATTTTCTGACTGCCAACGAATTTTTCGTAATGTCAAAACCTCCAACCGTCGCAGTTCCTCCAGTTGGGGCGATTCTTGTTATCAGCATGTTTATTGTCGTCGTTTTGCCTGCACCGTTAGGACCCGCAAGACCGTATATCTCGCCTTCCTTAATTTCCAGGTTAAGATCTGAGACTGCTTTGATTTTCCCATTGTAGACTTTAGTTAGATTCTTAGTTTCTATAATAGTTCCATTCATTGTTTCACCACTTGGCTTTCTGCCAATTTCTTTCTTGCATCTCTGAGGGTCTTCAACGTCTTTTCTAATTCCAGTTCGTAGGACATTAGGAATATTTCGAACTGCTTTTGATCTTCAGTTCCTTCCCGGATATTTTTTAGGTTTTCTTCGAGTGATTCCGACGTTCGTTGCGCAGAAGTGAATATGAACCTCATTCTTTCCTCTGGATTCTGTGCATCCATCCACAATTTCCCCATAAATTTAGCCATGGGTGAGCGTTCAAGATGCCTCGTTTTTATCTTGGCAATGAAGTTAGAACCTTTTTCTGTCATCCTGTACATAACCTTGCCATTATCTTCATAACGTTCGATGAGCCCTCTGTGTTTCAACCGCTCTAGTGCAGGGTAAATCGAGCCTGCACTTGGTTTCCAAGCCCCGTCCGTTCTCTCGGAAATCCAGTTAGCTACCTGGTTCCCGTAGATAGGACCATCCTTTGCCATAGATAGTATTATGAAGAAGATGATTCCTCTATTCCATCGACCCTCTTCAGGTTCCATAACAGTAAATTCAACAATATATATAACGATATCGATATCGATAATGATTTCGAGAGTTTTGCACTTTAACCTTTGAAAATAGGTTCAAAAAAACACCTTTGACATTTAGTGAGTCGCCCTGATTTACTGCATCGCATCCAAGTTCCATCCACAAGGTGGAGATTGATGAAAATCCTCCTCCTTGAGTTTTACCCTCACTTCTATCTTGATCGTGGTCATTGAATCTGGGAGTTCCTCGTTTCCCCTAACTCTCTACGGACTGTGTTACTTACTTTTAGGTTAAGAGAGTGCAATTCTTCTCG
>JAKBNO010000099.1 GCA_021831005.1 Thermoplasmata archaeon | reverse complement strand
AGGGCGTGAAATCGAAGTACGATTACGCGATTGGAGTAGAGGCTGGGATAATTTCGACTCATGGAATAGAGTACGATGTCCACGTGGCTGCTTTAAAAGATTCTCTGGGCAACATCAATTATGGTATTTCATCCGGGCTCCCCATGAACGATTCGATGATGGAGGGAATGAAATCGGGGAAGGAACTTGAAGAGGTCACCAACGAGCTTATCGGAGTAGACAACTCAGGCGATTACAAGGGGGCGATCTACTATTTTTCGAAGGGGATAAAGGAAAGGAAACATCTCGTAGAAGAAGCAGTGATGTCAGCTTTCACCGAAAGGATAGCAGATTCCATCCCAAGAAAAATCAAATGACCCCAGGGACCACATCGTCAGCTTTGTACTCGTTCACTCTGCCGTTCCTGAATACCACCAGTGTCTTGTCTCCGATCTCGAACCACTTTCCTCCCATAGCCTCTGTGGATACCGTGAATCTATCCCCTTCCAACTTGTAGAACAGCGAGAAGTAGCCGGGTTCTTTCCTGACTTCTCTGTAAGCCGCAGCGTAAGTCCCATCAGTAATGATGAAGTTGATGCTCGTAAAATCCATCTCCCTAATTCCGGTAATCGCCTCAGGAAATCCCCTAAGGATCATTCTGAAGTAATGGTAACTGTCACTCTTTCCTCTCTTTCCCAACTTCTTAATCGTGCCGTTATGGGCGAAGGAGACGTTATCGGATAGGAAAGGCTGGGTGTTGACCAATGAAACTGTGGAGGAACTCTTCTTCCTCGCGTGTCCGATGAGCGCGGTTCCGTACAACCTATCCACTTTGCGAATTGGTTCTATGCTCTTCTGAACCATTATCTCATTCTTTGAGTACAAGACGTAACCAAAGCCGTCGTGGTGAGGAGAGTGCTTGCCTTCGTTTGCCATCTCAAAGAGGAAATCCATGTATTGAGTGAGATCAGAATAATTCCCTATTGACAGGAGCATCCTGCACATGCTTTCCCATTATTTCCGGGTAAAAAATCATTATCATACCTTTTTTATATATAACAAGGGAATCTTCAAACCCCAGAAAGCATAACACGAAGAGATTATTTCACAACGGTTTTATAATTTACATCGATAATCGAAACAATGAATAAGGTCGATCCCCAGTTCGCGGGTGAAATAGCGGAGATTAGGAATGCAATCGGCAGAAATGGTAGGACGGACTACGTGACAACATATACCGAAAGGGAATTTTTTGATGGGAAGACGACCGTTGAGAGGGTATTGATTCTGAGAACTAGGGGGTGTAGCTGGAGTTATCATTCTGGGTGCTCGATGTGTGGATACTGGGACGACACGAACCCGGAAATAGGGAAAGAAGAGATTGAAAATCAGGTCAACACTTTTCTGGGGGAGTTCCCGAAGGGAGAGGTCCTGAAGATTTTCACATCAGGTTCCTTCTTCGATCCAATAGAAATAGATGCCGGGGTCCAGTTCATCATCATTGAAAGGGTGCTTCAGGGATATGCCCACCTCATCGTAGAGAGCAGACCTGAGTACATCGGCAAGGTGGTAGAGAAGCTCAGGAAGTACTCGGGGAAACTACAGGTTGCGATTGGCCTTGAAAGCACCGATCCATCAATCTTGAAGAATTCAGTGAATAAGAATTACGACTTCGAAGACTTCAAGGAAGCCGCTAAGCTGCTGAAAGAGAACGGCATATCGGTCAGGACGTATCTCCTTCTTAAGCCACCGTTCCTGACAGAGAACGAGGCTCTGAGAGACTCGATAAAGTCTGCAAGGGATCTTGCTCCGTACAGCGACTTCATTTCAATCAACCCAATGAACATACAAAGAGGCACTCTGGTTGAAAGGATGTACAAAGAGGGCAGTTACAGGCCACCTTGGCTTTGGACTGTGGTGACCGTACTCCAATCTCTGAGGGATATCGATGTTCCCGTTGTCTCACTTGTGACGGCGTCGGGAAAGAAGAGAGGCGCGCACAACGGTCACAGCTGTGACAGGAAATTCTCAGAAGGGATAAGGTCGTTCAGCGAAACGTTGGACTATCGGTACCTCGATGAACTGAAGTGTGAATGTCAAGAGAAGTGGAAGAATTTCTCCGAAGTGGAGGAGAAGACCGGAGTACCAATCAGTGAGATGATACTGAATGATTAGCGAAGCAGTCGAGATGGTCACCTCCGCAAAGAAGCTCAGAATCTTTTCTCATCACGATGCAGACGGAATAGCATCTGCCGCAATTGCAGTCTTTGTCGCGAGAAGATTGGGTCTCAATTATGAAGTCACGATCAGAAATCAACTGACTCCGCAGGACGTTTTCGGGGGCTCTGACATCTACTGGTTTAACGACATGGGCTCTGCCCGACTGAATGACATGAGAAACGTGAGTGGAATAGTCACAGATCACCACAATCCAATCGTGATGGAAACTCACTACACAAAGGACGGGAACAACATCTATCAGTTCAACCCACATCTCGAGGGGCTGGACGGGAGCATTTCACAATCCGGATCGACAACTTCCTTCCTCTTTGCAACCAATGTTCTTTCCGAAGTTTCAGCGGTATCTCATCTACCCGTCATAGGCTCGGTGGGAGACCTCCACGACAAGAAATTTGGAAGGCTGGTGGACACAGACAGAGAGATAATGCTCCTGGCCAAGAATATGGGGATCATTGAGGTAAAGGAAGACATAAGGTATTATGGAAGGAGCTCAAAATCAGTTTCATACATGCTGAGATTTGGTAACGATCCGAGAATCAAGTCTCTCTACGATAACCCAAACGCCGTCGCCGATTTCCTATCGGGTCATGGTTTAGATAGGAGAAATCTCAAGTCGATAAGGTGGTTGGACCTTGACCAGAAAAAGAGGGAAGAGTTGATTGCAGACCTCAAGGACATGGTTGAAAGGGAAGGGGGGGATTCCAGTCGCCTGATCGGCGAAGTCTATGAAATGAAAGGGGAACCAACGACTTCAATGATCAAAGACCTGAGGGACTTCTCCTCACTGGTCAATGCAACTTCAAGAAAGGGGAAACCAGATGTTGGAATTAGGTTGTGTCTCTTTGAGAGGGGAGAAGCCATGAAGGAGGCAATGCAACTATATTCCGATCACCTCGATTCCCTTAGAAATGCATCGAAAGCACTGGAAGCTACAGAAGGCAAAACGGTCGGGAACGTTCTTTATTATGACTTTGGGGAAAAATTGCAAAACAATATAACGGGCACCCTCGCAACGAGGATCATTACTCACATGAACGTTCCCAAGACAACGGTCGTGGTTGTAATGGCAAACCTGGGAAACACGAAGAAAATATCGGCCAGAATATCTCTTGAACTTTCTGAAAGGGTGGATCTCTCGGTTGTCTTCCGGCAGGCAGCAGGTACCTTTGGGGGCTCCGGTGGAGGTCACAGAAATGCGGCAGGTGCAATCGTGCCAATGGGTAAAGAAGTGGAGTTCGTTGAAAAAGTGAACGAACTCATGAAAAATAACGGGACTACCTGACTATGGTCTGAGCCTGTTCTCTCAGGAACTGCTGAAGGTAGTAGAAGGAACCCGTCCCCTTACCGGATGTGCCGCTCCATTTCCATCCCACGAAGGGTTGTGAACCTACCATCGCTCCCGTGGATCCTCCTCTTCTCCTGTTTGCATAGACGACTCCAACATCGGCATTGTTGAAGTAGTAGTCTATCTCCTTCTTGTCTTCCGTGAAAATGCCACCGGTCAGTCCGTATTCCATGCCGTTGACGAGATCGACCGCTTCCCGGAGAGACTTGATCGGTTTGAGAGCAAGAATCGGCAAGAAGAGCTCCACTCTTTCGATGTTCGGATCTCCAACATTATCAAGAATTGTGTTCTCGACATAGAAGCCTTCCCTCGGAATCTTCTTTCCACCCAGCAGTATTTTGTCCTTGGGGATCGTCTCCATTATCTTCTGGAATTTGTCGTACGCTTCCCTGTTAATGATCGGTCCAACGAAAGTTCCCTTCTTCCTCGGGTCATCAATAATCAGCTTGGAGCTGAAGTCTACAATTTTCTTCTTGAAGGTATCATAGAGCTTTTCGTCAATCAAGGCAAGACTTGCTGCTGAACACTTCTGGCCATTGTATCCAAACGCTGATCTTGCAACGCCCTCGACGGCCTTGTCCAAATCACACTTGTCCGTGACGATTATGGTGTCCTTCCCGCCCATCTCTGTGACAGCTACCTTCGGTTTCCTTTCCTGGGACTCTCTGTAAATTTTCGTACCGATGTCCCTGCTTCCCGTGAAGACAATCCCATCAACTCCATCGTCGGTGTAGAGAGTCCTTCCCACCCTTCCACCCGATCCAGAAAGATATATCAGATTTGATCTTGGAACTCCTGCCTTGTGCATGAGTTCAACAAACTTGTAAGATGAAAGGGGGATGTCCGACGAAGGTTTCAGAATAACGCTGTTGCCTACAAGCAGGGGACCGCTGACCATTCCGACCGTGATCGAGAAGAAGTTGAAAGGTGCCACTACTAGGAAAACTCCGTAAGGTTTCATCACGCTCTTTGAGTCCTCCCCGTAATATGCAGTTCCGGTGAATCTTGAGAAGCCCTGGTTTTCCAACAGATTCAGGGCGTAGTACCTGATGAAATCGATCGCTTCGTCGACATCACCCATTGCCTCGTATCTATTCTTTCCATTTTCATAACTCAGCAGGGCTGAAAGTTCAAATTTCTCCTTGGAGAGCAAGTCAGCTGCCCTCATGAATATCTCGCTTCTGGCAAGATATCCCCTTGAATACCACTCCTTGTAGTTTTCCCTCGCAATCTTGACAGCCTTCTGCGAAGTCTCCTTCGTAGACATCTGGAACGTACCAACCTGAGTCTTTCCATCTAGGGGAGAAAAGTGAATGAGTTTTTCCTGCTCTATAACCTCTCCATTCACCAGGTTTGGGTACTCCTTTTGAAAAAGTTTCTTCACACTTTCTACACTTTCATCGAATTTCTTGTGAAATAGATCCTCTTCGTTTTTCTCAACCATTTTGATATAGGTATTCTCATTGTCAAATGGCATAGTCCTAAATTATGCTCAAATTATTAATCTTGACCTACTGGTCTCATGCTGTGATCTTTCAATAACTGCTAAAAATGGTCAAGGTAAGACTTTCTTCAGATGTTTGTAAAGTCCAATCCATTCATATCCGCGATCCGTAAGTTTGTAAGTGCTTTCACCTTCTTCTTCGACCTTGAACAACAACCCAAATTCTTCCATCTTGGAGAGAATTAATATCCCTCTATCGACAGGAACATTACTTGCAGAACACAGGTCAGTTACTCTCTTTGGATCGATGGAAAGAGCCCTCAACATACCGTCAATGATATCGTGCCTGCACCTGTTCATCAACTTACAAGTTGTGAGTTATACTTATAAATATCGGCTAAATCAGAAGTCATGCAGGAGATAGAAGATCTCTCAATAGGTGGTTCTTTGAGATTTACCGGCCCC
The DNA here is from genome assembly GCA_021831005.1 of Thermoplasmata archaeon. Taxonomy (GTDB): domain Archaea; phylum Thermoplasmatota; class Thermoplasmata; order Thermoplasmatales. Next base: position 971 of record JAKBNO010000099.1, on the reverse strand, counting down.
GTGAAGTTCAAGAGAATAGATCTGGCGGGATCCTTGAATATAGATGGAAGTGCGGAAGGGAAAAGTCTTGAGATAAGTGGATCCGGTAAGATTTCTGGCCAAGTCAAAGTGGACTCGATCGTAGTCAGCGGCAGCCTGAAAATCGGGGGATCTCTCGAGTGTAAAGATCTCGAAATAAGCGGGGCTGCGGAAATTGGGAGAGGATTGAAATCAGGGAAGTTGGAAGTTTCAGGCAAAATTGAGGCGGAAAATATTGAAGCTACCAGGATAGAGCTATCTGGAAAAATGAGCGCAACTGAAATTATGGCACAAGAAATTGAAATAGACAAAGACTCAAGAATAAAGGGAACGATAATTTGCGGAACGATAAACATAGGGAAGGGGGGAGAGGTTGAGGATGTATTTGCTGATAGTGTGAATATTGAGAAAGACACCGACTGTGGAACTATTGAATGCAATGTGATCAACGTTGAGAAATATTCAGATATCAAGGAAATAAGGTATGTGAAGACCGCAAAAATCTCTCCCAATGCTAACGTGGGACGAGTGACCAAGATAGAGAAGCTATCGAGAAACGTTCCAAATTGAACAACGACGAACCGCAAAATGGAAGGATAAGATGACAAAATCTGAAGCGAATCTTGCTGGAGAAACATCAACCAAAACTAAACGCACGCAGCTGGGTATGGGATTCAGAAATCTATTCGTCTCAACCACCGTTGCTGCATTCGGTGGATCGGTTTCGACCGTAGCAGTCAGTTATATCGTGTACCATGTGACTCACAATGCATACTACATTGCCTATCTCGGGATGGCAGGAGTGATCCCTGGAATAATATTCGGGTTGCTTGCTGGAGTTATAGCGGACAGATATGACAGGAAACTACTGATGGTAACATCAGACGTGGTCAGAACGATATTCATGGTCTTCCTTGCTCTCTTCCTTTACTTCATGGGATTTTCCTTCCCAC
>JAKBNO010000119.1 GCA_021831005.1 Thermoplasmata archaeon | reverse complement strand
TCAGAGCGGCTCCCCTTTCATGAATCCCAACTTCATCAGGAAGGCCCACAGAGGCCTTAAAGGCCATTTCAAGACGATAAAGCCCTATCTATCTTTTGTACCCACTTATCCTTCTGGAATGTGGTCTTATATCATGGCCTCTAATGGGAAAATACAGAAGCATGGGGATTTTGTTGGACGATACATGAACAACGACATCTACCAGTCCTGCTTTTCTTTACCGGAGTTCGTGAAGAAGATTATTGAAGAAAAATGAACGCGACAGTCTGAACCGCTCACTTCACCCTGAGCTGGTCCTTCTTCACTTCATATCTCGCCCTAAACGAAGGTCCCAGTTTCCTAGAGATGATATCTAGGTCCCTGGCGTTCTTTACGAATGTAGCCTTGCTGTCGGTGTAAATGAGTTCCTCAAACTTCCTTCTCTGAGCCACTGTCACTGCCAACAGGTAAGCGAAATAGAGCAGACCTGCCAGAGATAGAACGAAAATGTAGTATGCCCAGTAACCGATAGAGTTCAGGAATGACTGGAAGCTCACCGGCAGGGTACTCAAACTGAAGAACTTGATCGTGACAATTGCGAACAGGAAAAGTGTTATCGCGAGCATCACTAGAGATATCGGTATTTTGAACTCCTTATACTTGCCTCGTTCCATCCTACTGGAATTTTAAAGGTCTATATTTTCTTTTTCTTAAGGTAGTTTAAGAACTGCAATGCCGCTTTTGACCTGTGGGAAATGGAGTTCTTCTCTTCTAGGGTCATCTCCGCATACGTTTTCTTCCTGCCCTCGGGAATGAATATCGGGTCAAAGCCAAAGCCCCTCTTTCCCTTCATTTCCTTCGCAATGGACCCTCTTGTAACCCCTGTAAAAAGGTTCAGGTGTCCGTCATAGTATGCTATGCATGTCCTGAATTCTGCCTCTCTGTTAATCTCGGAATCCATCAGTCGTAGTATGCCTTCGTTGTCTAGAGTTCTCTTAACGTATGAAGAATAGACACCTGGAAACCCCTTCAGCCGTTCGATGAAAAGGCCAGAGTCGTCTATGAAGAAGTCGTCCTTTATTATCCCCTTGAGGTAGCACAAAGATCGCTCTGCAACCTCCTCTATCGTGTCTAGCTGTTCCTCAGGGTAGCTCATCAGTACAAGATTCAGTTCAATTCCGTTTTGTTCCATCATCTGCTTGAATTCTGCATACTTACCTTTATTAGAAGTCACTATTATCAAGCGTATCTCCTCCTAGCCTCAATTTCCCTGACCTTCCGAAGGACCTCGGCGTATCTGCTGCTCTTCTTGTACCCCCTCAGGAAGGAATTGTATGACTTCTCCTTACCGAGGGCTTTCAACGATTCCTTCATCAGGTGGATATCCACTCCGAGTGGTTCCAGTTCTGAGTCAAGTTCGCCCATGGACGGGTCAATGAGATACACTTCGTCTCCTACAAGTATGTTTCCCAGGTTTAGGTCACCGTGACTGATTCCTTCGTCGTGCATAACCGCCACGTGCCTTCCGACCTTTTCTACCACTTCATCAAAATCAATCTCTGAAGTGAGCTGACTCAGGACTTTCCCCTCCAATTTGTTAAGGATTATGGTAGAATCTTTAAGATTCACGTAAAGCGCCTCTGGACAAGGTATTCTAACAGCTTTCAAAGAGTGTAAGATTCTTACCTCCCGTTTGATTCTCTGGCCGTTTATGAATTCGTTTATCTTAGAGTTGCGATACTCCCCTCCCCTTCTTCTTTTCACCACACAGTTCATACCCTGAAACGTGGATTGCTCAACAACACTCTCCCCTCCAACCATTGCCTTTGGAGCCAGCTTTCTGCTTCCAATCCAGTTGCTCTTTCGGGAATCAACTCTGTCCATTTGCTGGAACTCCACACTCTCGTCCGTAGTGAGATCGCTCATATAGCCCGCGAGTGCGATCATGGCCCCATTGTCTGATAGGAGTTTGTCTTCCGGGAAGTAATATCTGTAGCTACGCATTTTGGCCATTCCTTCAAGCAGCTCCCTCAATCTCCTATTCCTTGCGACCCCACCCGTGATGCTGAATTCAGTGAGACCGAAATGAGCCATCCCCCTCTCAACGATTTCAGCAAGAGCAGTGAAGGCATACTCTTGCGCATTGAAAGCTATATCTTCGCTCCTTTCTGTTGAAATCTTGTTTTTTAGAAAGGTGTAGAGCCCCGAATATGAAACGTCCATCCCTCTCACCGAATAGGGGCAGTCAAGAACCTTATCGCCATCTCTTGCCAATTTTTCAAGAACAGGTGCACCGGGAAAAGGAATGCCTAGGTCCCTTGCCAGCTTATCCAGGAAGTTTCCAACTCCGATATCGAGCGTTTCTCCGAGAACCGAATAGTTTTGGTCTCCAATCGTCACCAGCTGTGTGTTGCCACCAGAGACATAGAGAAACAGGGGATTATCAAAGTTGGAAAATCTTCTCGATATCTCAATATGACCGACTCCGTGGTTCACCGGTACTAGCATCTTCGAGTACCTTATAGACAAGTATCTTGCAAGCTCTACACCGGTCTTCAGTGCAGGCCCAAGTCCTGGACCGATACTGAATGCAATCTTCTCTACCTCGCTGACATCCGTACCTTGCTCGTTCAACAGTTCTGTCAACAAGGTGTGAAATACAGATCTATGGTGTTCTGCTGCGTCCCGTGGGTTAATGCCGCCGCTTGAAGGGCGATACGAATCCGATCTGAATCCCTTTATTTGACCATCTTCTACCAGACCAACGGATGCAGTATGAGCAGTGCTTTCTATACCCAAAACGAGCATTGGTTACCTTGATTGGGGATTTTGTTCTCGAATAAAATAGTTCTATGACTATTGTTGTTTCCTACGAAAGAATAAATTTCTGTTATGGGAATATTCTTTACTATTTGCCGGAAATCCGGACTACGTTGCTTCCTCTCAAAATTACGGTGCCTAGTTTTCTCTTGTTTATCTCCGTTATCTCTTCGGTGTTGGAAATGACTATGTTCATGTAATCGTCGTAACTCTCCAGAACGCCTTCCAGTACCGTATTGTCCTTCAACAACAGCGATATTGGTTTTTGCATCAAACTCTGCATAACAGCCATCGGAATCGCCATCTATTTCACCTAGGTATATTCGTAGTAATCGTCTTCCTCTTCATTCTCCATTACTACTTGGAGGAGCCCTCTCAAAATGACCTTCATATTCTCAACTTCCTTCCTGAGATGTTTGACTTCCACGTCGAGCTTCTCGACGTTCGCATTGTTTTCTTGCCTTTCAATCTTCATTCTTCTTGACTCCTTCGGAGAGTTCTCCATATTTCTTCGAGACCTTTCTGATCTCGTTCTTCTGACAGTAGGTACAATAGAGACCGCTATTAATCCTTTGCAGAGGTTTCCTGCAGTGCGAGCAATAGGCGTAGATAACTCCCTCGTCTGGAGGTTCCATTGTGAGATCGATCTTTCCCCTGGTTGAAACGACCTTCCCCCTGACGACGTCCCTTGCCTTCACCACTTTCGAACATTGATCGAGGTAATGTCCGGTGATTCTGCTGGCGTGAACGAGTGCTCTCGCTTTGATCTGATAAACCTTCCCTGCACGTATGAGGTATTCTGCTGCTACGACCACTAGGGGCTCGTTTATCTCCGTGACGACTCCTATCATCTCGTCTCCGGATCGCACCACAATTTCTTCCCTCTTTCCCCTTATCTCTACCTTGTAGTCAGAACCTACCTCCACGTTTCCGATGTTGGAAGAATACACTCTACCGTTTTCTTCGAAGGTGCCCTGTCCTGCAATAAACTCCTCCTCTGTGCCTATGAATTCACCTGGTAATACTAATCGACCTACCATACTTTCACCCTAGTCATTCTGGCTCTTATCGTCTTTACATCTTTCTTGTGAAAATCATAGGAATGAGCAAGAGGGATCTCGACAACTTCATCCCAGGAAATCTCCCCTTTTCCTTCAATGATCCTTTCCAAGAAATCGCCAGCTTTGTAGTTAAGCAGGATATAAAAATCTTTAGAGAATTCTAGTGCCTTCTCTATAAAGGGAATGTCAGCACCTCTCCGTTGACTGCCAAAAGGAGGATTCATTATGACGGTATCGACATGGACCTTGAAATCCCTTATGTCGGAATGGATGAACTCAACTTCGCACCCCACGGCCTTCGAGTTTTCTTCAGCAACATCGATGGCCGACTGGTCCTTTTCAACCGCATAGACCTTCTTTGCTCCTAGGAGTGAGGCACCAATGGCAAAAATTCCGTTACCAGACCCGAAGTCAGCAACCACTTTGTCCCGAATGCGGTCCTCACTGAGAGCATGATATAGCATTTTAGCAGCAATTGCTGAGGGAGTAGAGTACTGCTCCAGTGAAACCTTCTTACGGTCGGTGTCTTTCAATCTAGACAACTCAATTTCCAGCGTCACTTGTTTCATGTATTCTTCTCGTTGCGGATCGGGCTACTGGCAAAGCTTCCTCCGCAATTCTCACATAATGTCAGCAATAATATCGTTAACGGTCTCATGAGTACATTAAAAGGTGAAATTGAAAAAAATCAAACTCATTCCACGCTTAGGCTGTAATCCTTCAATCCTACTCTAGTACCGTCTTGACCAGATCCCTTGCGTCCTTCTCTGCCTTTTCCTTGGGCTCTCCCTTCAGTTTAAGAAGCGCAGTGATGTACTTTTCGGCCCGCGACAGCTTCCATGTGCTTCTTTCGTGGACTATCTTGACTATGACCTCAGCAATGTCGCTATCTACCTCAAGCCCGAATTTTTCCTTTATTCTGATCTGCCAGAGCTTGACTAGAAAGCGCGGGACATAGTCACCTTCTCTTCTCAGTTTCTGGTAGATTCCATTGCTCATTGAGTTTAAAACTGCTTATACTTTAAATATCTTATGGGACAATTTTCTAATGAGTTATATACCCCGCTTAATTTATCACTTTCTTAAGTATTATTTTCTCAGCGTGCAACCTGTTTTCTGCCTCTTCGAAAATTACGCTATTTTTCGAATCTGCTACTGCGTTTGTGACTTCGAGTCCCCTGTGTGCTGGAAGGCAATGCATGAAGATATAATCCTTCTTGGCTAGCGAGACCATCTTTTCGTTGACCTGGTACTTCTTGAACGCCTTCTCTTTCCTCTCTTTTTCCTTTTCCTCTCCCATCGAAACCCAGACGTCGGTGTAAATAACGTCGGCACCTGCAACGGCTTCCTTCCATTCGTTCGTAACTTCAACCTCTGAACTTTGCTTCTTTGCTAATTTCTTCGCCACCATTACGAATCGATCCAGCGGTTCATACCCTTTTGGTGTGGCGATCCAGAAGTCTGATCCGACGAGTCCCGATGCAAGCATTAGCGAGTTGGCCGTATTGTTGCCATCTCCCACATATGCGACTTTCAGTCCCTTCAGACTGCCCTTCTTCTCCTTGATGGTCATGAAGTCTGCGACTATCTGCGTGGGATGTTCAAGGTTGTCCAGTCCATTGATGACGGATATGGTTGAATTCTCAGCGAGTTCGACCACATTGTCGTGTTCGAAAGCCCTGTACAGCACCCCGTCTACCATTCCAGACAGAACCCGGGCGGTATCAGCAATCGATTCCCCTCTCCCCATCTGCATGTCTCTTGGCGACAGATATATTGCGTGTCCACCCAGCTGCGTCATAGCGGTCTCGAAGCTCACCCTCGTCCTCGTGGACGCTTTCTCGAAAATCATTCCGAGCGTCTTCCTTTCCATCGACGAGTCTCTCTTTCCAGCCTTGAAACTCTTCTTCAGCCTGATCCCATCGTCTACGAACTTTTCGAAGTCACTTTTCATGTCCAGTACTGAGATGATGTCTCTCTTCACTTTAGCACCTCTTTCAGCAGAGATGGTATTTCGTACGGATAAGAGGCAACACTTACACCAGCATCCTCAAGTGCCTTGACCTTTGACTCGGCTGTCCCTTTTCCCCTTGATATTATTGCTCCAGCGTGCCCCATCCTCTTTCCTGGGGGAGCGCTTCTTCCAGTGATGTAACTCACGACCGGTTTGTTGAAACGGTCCTTTATGTACTCGGCTGCCTCTTCTTCGGCCGTTCCCCCTATCTCTCCCACCATGGCTACTGCAGCTGTTTGATCATCCTTCTTGAATTCCTCAAGGGCATCTATGTAGTTCATGCCCGTCACAGGATCTCCCCCCAGTCCAACGACAGTGCTTTCCCCCAGTCCGTTGGTAGTGATGAGGTTCACGATCTCGTAAGTCAGGGTTCCGCTCCTTGAAATCACACCTACATTACCCTTCTTGAAAATCTGATTTGGCATGATCCCGAGCTTGCAAGTGAATGGTGAAGTTACACCAGGTCCATTCGGTCCCACGACCTTCTTCCCAAGTTTACCTGCTAGACTCACTATTTTCATAGTGTCCTGGTAGGGTACCTTTTCAGTAAGGATATAGATAAGGTCGATTCCACTGTACATGGCTTCTTTTGCAGCATCGAGGACGTATGGGGCTGCAACGGATATGAACGTAGCATTGGGGCCCTCTTTCATGGCTTCTCTGACTGTGTTGAACACCTTAATTCCATTAACTTCACTTCCCCCCTTTCC
>JAKBNO010000096.1 GCA_021831005.1 Thermoplasmata archaeon | reverse complement strand
TGGAGAGCATCATTGATAGGGATAGAGACGCTTTTGGCATTTCACCGACCGATACCAGGATTTCCTGTTCCAGCTCTTCACGGGACATCTCACTTTGTCCCTGCTTTCCTCGTATCCGCACTGACAGTCTGTTGGACTCAATTTCTCTGTCACCTATGACGCATACATATGGAACCCAGTTCTGCTCAGCGTTCCTAACCTTCTTGCCCAGGGACGCGTCAGTGTCGTCCACGTCGACCCTTAATCCCCTTTCACTCATCGACTTTGCTGTCTCTACACACTTTTCTAGATGTCTGTCCGCCAGTGGTATAAGCCTTACCTGAGTAGGAGAAAGCCACAGTGGAAGAGATGGAGTCTTTCCTTTCTTTTCTTCTTCAGCTGCCTGTTCGAGTAATGCGTAGATAACCCTCTCGATGGCACCACTAGGAGAATCGTGAAGAATTATAGGGAACTGTCTGTTGCTGTTTGCATCTATATATGTCATATTGTATCTCTTACCGTTCTCGTGGTCCATCTGGACAGTTGAAAGGGCAGTTGCTTTTCCCATCGAATCCACGATGTTGAATTCAAATTTCGGATCAAAGTATGCATATCTGAAATTCCACATCTCAATTAAGACCGGTTTGCCGAATGTTTTCACGAGATACTTTATGAAATCTCCGTTTTCTCTCCAGAACTCTTCCGTCAACCTTATAGCCGCCTCGTATGACCCTTGCCGTATGCCAATGGAGTCGAGAACTGCCATGCAGAAATCGAACTGGTTCTTGAATTCATCCTTAGCCTGATCAATATCGGCGCACATGGTGTGCATATCCGGCATTGTGAATGCCCTCAATCGCTTCAATCCGGTGAGCTCTCCGCTAAGTTCCCTCCTGAAACTGTACCTCGTAATCTCATAGAACCTGAAAGGTAGTTGTTTGTATGAAACAGTCGCATCGCTCATCAAGAGAAACTGGCCGAAATCGGCCGAAAACCTGAGGAAGAACTCCTTGTCGTCGGATTTCACGATGTAGTGCCTTGAAGGGAACCTGTTGAGATACTCCTTTAGGGCCGGGTGTCCATAGTCGTACATTATCGGAGTTTCCACCTCGATGGCACCATAGCCAATCGTCTTCTCTGTAACGTACTTCTCAAGTAGACCCTTCATCAATCTTCCGTTAGGGTAGAACCGCATGTTACCTTGGTCGGAACCAGGCTCGTAATCTACCAGCTGCAGTTTCTGCATTAATTTGATGTGTGGTGGGACCTGTTGATACGTCCTCACCTTGGTGATCTCATAATCTGCAAATTTCTTTAGGTTCTCATACCCCTCGCTCCCGAAATCCGCTCTTGGAACCAGTTCTCCTTCAGGTGTGAGGATATACCAAGTCGACTTAACCTTCTCCTCCTGCTTAATAGCATCTGAGATTTCTTCCTTGGCTCCGGTCTTATGCGCTCCCTGAGAGTGTACGGGTTCTTCACCCGCTCCTACGTAGCTCTTCAGCTGTTCAGCAAGTGGATGTCCCTTTATCTTGATACTCCATTTCTTGTTCCATCCGAAAGGAGCTTTTATCACATCACAACTCTCCGATGCAGTCTTGCGCATGAACTCAAGCAACTCACTCGCCTCTCTCGGCGATTCGAGGTTTCTGCTTAGGTGCGCAAAGGGATAGATCAGTAACAATTTCCTCTTCTGTTTCTGCATGAAACCTGTGGTTTCTTTGATCGCTTCAGTGGCAACTTCCTCGTCATCTCCTTTCTCTATGGAAACGAGCATTACCACTGCATCTTCAACCTTAAAATTCTTCTCTTCGCTCTCATCGTAGACGCTTGCCTCCGGCTCTATTAGCTCGTAAGACATGTTCTCAACGTCGAGTTGCAGTACTTTCATTTATTCACCAAGGCTTCGAATCCCATAAACCAAAGAGATAAAAAACTTAGCTCGCAGACATGCAATTTCGTGACGTAGGGGTGATATCGAAGGTTCAAAGCCTCCACTGAGACTCTTTCTGGAAAAGTGTAACGTCTCCTGTGTTAGCATTGATCTCGATCATCGCCTTGCTTGGTTTGTCTCCAGAGAAGAACTCTATGTTGTACCTCCACACCTCTCTTTCATTTGTCTGGTCTTTCTCCTGTTTGGCCATTGTTATGCTGAAATCTTCTATGTTGAATGCAAGTTTCATGTGTTTCTTGACCTTTTCGATACCCTGAGCAAAATCTAACATGATTGGGTAATGATACCAACTAACCTAATTTCATTTTCGTTTTTTTCGTAATCTCGAAAGTCAAGAGATGAGCAGAGAAGAAATATTAGTGTTAGACAAGATTAAAAGCATTAAGCTAAGTTAAAATACCCTTTTTTATTGTATAGACCGATGTCAACCGATAGTCTTTTCAATTCAGTGGATTCTATAGAGTTCTATGTCGGTTCGGCGAAGCAATGGGCCTACTTTCACGAGAAGGCGATGGGATTCAAGTTGGTAGGTTATTCTGGACCAGAGACAGGAGTCAGGGATAGGACGTCATACCTGATGCAGCAAGGAGATGCGAGGCTGATGTTCACTGGTTTTCTCTATAGACAGTCCGAGATATCGAGACACGTTGAACTGCACGGCGATGGTGTAAAAGATATTTCCATAGATGTCAGCGATATAAACGACACGATCTCTTTCATAAAGGAAAACGGAGTCGTCAATCCAGGAATTGTCGCAAAACAAAGAGGGGAAGGTGGGATCATATCAAAGGCAGAACTGAAGACGTTTGGAGATACGGTCCATACCCTTAGGGATTATGGCGAGTGGGATTCGGAACTTCCGCCAGGATTCAAAGAGATGAAATCAGTTGACAATAGCTTGGGAGTTAAGAAGGTCGATCACGTAGTAGGGAATGTTGAGGAAAACAAGATGGACCCATGGGTCAGCTATTATGTGAAGGGGCTAGGGTTCAACACGTTCATGAGTTTTGATGACAAGGACATCAGCACCAAATATTCAGCACTCAAGAGCAAAGTGGTGGAGTATGGTGGAGGGAAGATTGTGTTTCCGATCAATGAGCCGGCTCTGGGACTAAAGAAATCCCAGATACAGGAATATCTCGACTATTATGAAACCCCAGGGGTGCAACACATTGCCCTAGGAACAGACGACATCATAGAAACGGTCAGGAAGTTGAAGGCAAACGGAATACAGTTCCTCGAAACGCCTGGCAGCTATTATGACGAACTGGAAGACAGGGTAGGAAAGATAGATGAGGACCTAGATGTCCTGAGGGAATTGAACATACTTGTGGACAGGGACGACCAAGGGTATCTTCTGCAAATTTTTACGCAACCTATAGGCGACAGGCCCACCTTCTTTTACGAAGTGATCCAGAGGAAGGGAGCCACTTCCTTTGGAAAGGGGAATTTCAAGGCACTCTTCGAGAGCATAGAACGGGAGCAAGAGAAGAGAGGAAACCTCTGAATCCTATGAAGATTGCGAGAATGAATCTCGGGGGAAAGATCAGGACAGTAGTGATCAAAAGCGAGAACGAGTACATACCACTTGAAGAGTCAGCCAGTTTCTATGACCTTTCTGAGGAAACTATTGATGGACAAGAACCACTTCTCCAGTCTTTCAGCAACAAGGACTTCTTAGTTCCAGTCCCGAAAGTGACATCGATCAGGGATTTCTACACGTTCGAGGAACACGTAAGGAAATCAAGAGCGAGAAGAGGCCTCGACATGGCTCCTGAGTGGTATGAAATACCTTCATATTACTACTCCGGCACTTCCATGGTCTATCCCTCTGGCTCGCCCATACCATATCCCAACTTCACCGCAGAACTGGATTACGAGATGGAAGTGGCAGCCGTGATCGGTAAGGAGGGGATGAACATAAGGAGAGAAAATGCGCTTTCACACATAATGGGTTTGACCCTTGCAAATGACTGGTCTGCAAGAGACCTTCAAAGGAAGGAAATGAAGATTGGACTAGGGCCATCCAAGTCCAAAGATTTCGCAACGAGCATTGGACCCTACATCACAACGCTGGATGAGCTTGAAGAAGTGGCAGAAACGGATGACAGGTTTGACATACCCGTTGAGACATTTGTGAACGGAAAAAGATATTCATCCGGAAATGTGAAAGACATGCACTGGTCGTTTTCAGAACTTGTTGAATACGCATCAAAGGGAACTAGACTGAGAAAGGGGGATGTTATAATGTCAGGAACAGTTTCGACCGGTTGTATTCTTGAATTAGGTCCTGAGGAATTCAGGTGGCTGAAGAAGGGGGACGTCGTAACTATGAAAAGTCCGATACTTGGAGAGCTCACCAATGAGGTCGTCTGAATGGTCTTTTATGTGAAACAGGGAAAGATGCCAGCAACGAGACACACTTATGAAAACAAGGGAAAGCTGCTAAGAGAGGAACTGCTCGGTGAAGAAAGTTTTGAGGGCTCATATTCGCTGCTGTACCACAGGAATGAGCCAACGAGAATAAAGTCCATTATAGAAGTTGAAAAGAAGGTACCAAGGTTCGAATTCCAGAAGATACACAAGCTAATCGATACTGCCAAAGTCGAGAGAGGTGGCAATTATATCAATGGAAGGGTACCGATTGTCGGCAATGATAATCTGATAATTTCAGTGTCAAAACCTTCAAGCGAAACAGATCTTTTCTTCAGACACGGAGTCAGGGATCAGCTGATTTTTGTCCACAAGGGGGGTGGCAAATTCATTTGCACTCAGGGTGAGATAGATTTTGGAACTGGAGATTACATTTTGGTGCCAAAGGGAACGCTCTATAAACTTCAAAATCTGAGGAATTCAGTACTCCTGATGGTAGAGTCCAGGGACAGCATCTCAATACCGCAGAGGTACCTCAACAAGTACGGTCAGATAAAGGAGGGGGTCCCCTACTATTCGAGGGATATTCGGCCGCCCATCCTAAAGAGTGCAAAGTACGGAAAGGGAAACTACGAAGTGTACGTGGATTTCGACGATAAATACATTGTAGAAACACGAGAAGATCATCCCTTCGACTTGGAGGGATGGGACGGATATCTCTATCCATTCGCAATCAACGTAAGACAGATGATGCCAATAGTTGGTAAGGTCCACCAACCTCCTCCAGTCCACGAGACTTTCTCCACTAAGAGCTTCATGGTTGGAACATTCCTCCCGAGAAAGTTTGATTTCCACGAGAAAGCGGTTCCAATCTCGTACTACCACAGCAACGTAGATACCGATGAATTCCTCTACTATGCATCTGGAAACTTCATGAGCAGGAAGGGGATAAGTGAGGGCTCAATTACGCTCCACGTCAGGGGTATGGTCCATGGTCCTCAACCTGGCTCTATAGAAAGGTCAATAGGGAAGGAAAGCACGGATGAGATTGCAGTTATGGTCGAGAGTTATGACAGATTGGGTATGTCACAAGAAGCGAAAACCTTAGAAAACAAAAATTACATGATGACATGGTATGAATGAGTAAACTCTACAATTACCTACCAATAGATCAGGTATCGATCGGAGAACGGTCGATTGAAGGAGTCATTTCTCTAATAGGTAAGGATAGGCTCAAGGATTCTGTTATCACGACGAGCAACTCCGTGTCTCAAAACGCATTCTTCAAGAAGGCAGCTGATGAACTTTCGGAATCGAGAATCTTCAACAGTATCTCCCAGCACTCACCGATAGAAGAGATCGAAAGCATTGCGAATGAAATAAGAGGGAGTAACGTGAAATTCATAGTGTCCATAGGAGGCGGGAGTGTAATAGACTCGACGAAAGTAATTAGATCGAAGGTAGAAACATCGATCGCTCAAGTTGCGATTCCCACAACTTTGTCCGCGGCTGAATTCTCTCACATCGCAGGGTACTCTGAAAATGGTGAGAAGAAGGGAATAAGGGCGAAGGAGTTAGTCCCCAGGTACATATTTCTGGATCCAAACGCAACGCTTGAAACACCAACTACCCTATGGAGATCCACGGGAATCCGGTCAATAGACCATGCAATAGAAGCTACCCTTGGAGACGGTTTCGTCGATCTGAGGGTAAATCTGTCAAAGATTTCGGTCGAAAAAATGCTTGCAAATCTAGAGGGTAACTGGGTCGACCACAGACAGGAATGCCAGGTCGCATCGTGGTACTCCTACATGGATGAGTATGACAGCGAGATGGGTTACAGCCACAAAATCGGTAAGGTCATCGGGGCGAAGTTTGACATCCCTCACGGAATGACTTCCTGTATTACGTTACCTGAGGTGCTCAGGTACTACTCCTCCTCCTCTCCACCAAAGGGATTGGCTAGTCTCGCAATGGCACTGGATGGAAATACCGACTCCGCAGAATCAGTGAATTCTCTTGCTGACAAGATTGAAGCTTTCATCAAGGAAATGGACCTACACAGAAAGCTCTCCGACTATGGAGTAAAAGAGGAAGATCTGACATACATTGCAGAAAAAGTTGGCCAGAAAGACCAGTTGTTCATGGAGCACCTAAGAAATATGCTGTAAAAAATATTTGGTTTTGTTCAAGGAGAAGGTAGCTTTTCGAGCTTGTTTTGAAGGAGCAATTCCAGGTTCTCATGGACGGAATCTGATTGAGCCTTCCACAATTCTATGTGA
>JAKBNO010000057.1 GCA_021831005.1 Thermoplasmata archaeon | reverse complement strand
GGAATCCAGAGGGGAGGGAGGCGCTGATCGCTTGGAGGAAGGCAAGGGAAATAGCATTCAACGCGAGAGTAAAGGTGGATACCGTCCGGTACGTTCTTTCAAAGCACAGGGGGGAAAAGGTGCTGATATTTTCTGAAGACACTTCAACGTCGTACCTCATATCAAGGGAGTTCCTGATGCCCTGCATCACGTACCTGACCCCAGGACCTGAGAGGAAAAAATATCTCGACATGTTCAGGAGCGGAGAGATCACGGCAATTGCAACCTCAAGGGTCCTGGATGAGGGGATAGACGTACCTGACGCATCTGTGGGCATAGTTCTCAGTGGATCCGGAAGTGCGAGACAGTTCCGCCAGAGACTAGGAAGGTTGCTGAGACCGTCGCAGGGAAAGCGTTCAACTCTCTACGAGATAGTTGCCAAAGGAACTTCAGAATTCAGTACTTCGAGGAGGAGAAGGAAGGGTGTTCCCAACTCAATTGTTGATGGTCAGGAAGAGTAAGAAGGGTACCGTCCGCTCCCTTTTCCTGTCGGAGGAGAATAGCGACTATTGCTCCTCCGTAATAAATCAATTCAGGGCGTCCCTCGGAAAGAGAAGAGAGGACGTTGAGAGGGACCTGAAAGTTCTTGAACTCAAATCTCAAAAGCCCAAGATCGTGAAGGGACTCTCTCTCCTCATGTTCCGTATGTCTAAGATTGAACCTCCCTCTCTCCTCGACCCAGTGAGGGTAAGGGAAAGGATATTTTCCTTAACCAGAGTTCCGCCAGTATCTCCATCAGAAAGGGACGAAATTCTGGGGAAAATAGCCATAGAGATGAACTCTTCGCTCCCCGAGATAAGGAATGCGATGTACGCAGACAAGGAGAGTGAGCAGGTCTTAGTATCCCTTCCAGAAATAACGGCTGAATCCCTTTCTAAAAAATTCAACTCGGAGCAGATAGAGACCGTAATGCTGAAGACGACAAAAATAAAAATAACTTCCTCAACCAACATCCCAAGGATAATCAGGATAGCGAGGAGACTTGGTCTCCTTTACTCAGAAGCTGGAGAAGATGCTATAGAAGTTGGCGGTCCTCTATCAATAACGGAGCACAGTGAAAGGTACGGTTCAACCTTTGCGTTACTTATAAGGCAGATGATGAAGATTGATGGCTGGAAGATCGATGCTACGGTATCTCTCAAGGATGGGGAGAAAAAGAAGGACTATACTTACGGCATTGATAGTTCAGTCTCAGAATATTCTGATTCTCCTAACGGAGAAAATCACTCTGGCTTTATTGAAGCGAAAAACCCTCTGAAGCTGAAGGACGGCGAAGCGATGTTTGACTATTCCTTAAACATAGAAGAGAAGAGGGTGAACATCTTCGTTACAAGACCAAGATTCTATCAGGAGGATTATTTCATCATTAAGAAGGTGAGGGAAGAAGGCCATAATGGAGAAATATTCTGCATCGTTCGTGATAAAGAGAAATGCCCTGCCGGTGCCATCTGTTTCAAGGATTCAGTGGACTGGATGAGGGCTAAGGAGTTCATTGAAACAAAATATTCGAGGAAGGAAATCAGCGTGGAGCATCGTCCCACTAAAAAAATTGAGGAGATTTCTGCAGAGAATAGAAATAAGATTTTTGAGCATTTAGAGAAGCTATACCCAGATTCTCAGGCTATGGTGGATTATATTGAATTCATGGGCCTTGCCCCTTCAGATATACTCGAACAGGCAGGCTTTAAGGTAAAATGGAAGGGACTGAGAATAGTAGTCCAGAAATGAATTTGTTCTGTCAATGGCACTTTAGACCGTCCTCCCCCACCAATTTCCTTTGGCAAATTGCAAAACAGATACCCATTCGAAAGTTAAATGGTGACGTAAAATATAGGCTCCATTAAGAAATTAAGTGTTACCAAGAAGAATTTTAGATAATTGGAAAATTTAGCCCACTAAAAATATAAGAACGAATAAGTATACTTCAGAAGATTTCTAACAACCTAATAAATCTGATTTCATTTATCTGATACCGGATTGAAAGACGCCCGGTGTGCTAAGAATACCGTTTAAGTCTTATTTTTTATTGATTTTCCCCATGTTTTCATAGCAATTCAGACAGCATACGCTATATTTCATAAAGCAAGGACTCGTAGACGTGTTTAGGTTAATGATAAATCCAGTAATCATTGGAAAAGGCACACCAATACTAGCCGGACTAGGGCAGAAACTGAATCTTGAACTGATAAAGACAAACCAGGTTTAAGTCAGGCAATGTTCTACTTTGTTATGAGCCAGTTTAGATGAGCTTGCGCAAGCAAGCGAAAGAGATGTTGGTGTCCCAAGGAATAGGTTCGCTGCTTCAATCATTCGGCTTCGCCCCGGGCTCAGACGGACCCCAAGGAAAAACGCCTATGCCAAGATAATAGCAGGAATGACCACAAGCCATGCGAGAACATACACCAAGTTGAGAAGGAAGGTGCGCATTTCCACCTTCTCCCCGATCACTGTAATCAGGATTTCAAGAATTATCGTAACTAAGAAAGATACAGGCCCAATCTCGTTTCGAGAGTTTTTCAGCTTTTATGTGGAAACGCTCGACCGCCAATATGAATATTTATCATGGCGCAGAAAATTATTCCGTCACAGGACAATTCTGATGAATTTCGGCTCTAATGCAAAACGACCGTTGACTCATTCTTCTAACACTAATCAATTTATTAACTCTTGTTCGTGAATCCTTTGTTATTGCTACACACAATCCAGCTATTGGATACTGGACTCTAAACTCCTAAAGGTACTTGCGTTAGTCAATTGTGTCCAGCACCGCAGTTCGGGCACTTAATATAAGATTCACCGAACATAGTTCCACAATGTAAACAGCGAATCATAATTGCGGGACCTTTGGAAGTCTCCGTTTGTTTGGAATCGGGAAGAGGTTGTGCAACTTTCTCGACCGAGCCCTGTTGATTACCGATTGATGGTGACGGCTTCCGGAAAATTCTACTCAATATGCCTATCACGAAACCAACGATTATGAAAATTAGACCTACTAACTCTGTTCCTAATACTGTCAGTATCAGACCAAAGAGCATAATGATCATTCCAAACATGTAATATCTTTGAATTTTCGGAAACATCCTTTTCGGTATTGTTGCGGGATCGCTGCCTTGATGTGTCAACATAATGTGATAGACGATGCGTTATTTAAATTTCCTAGATTAGAAATTTGGGCACCTACGAACAATTGTTCCACGAGTGTCTGGGTCCCTCCAAACTATGGGCAAGATTTCCGTGAACATTTCAACGCTTGTCGGATAAACTGTGAGCAGGCTCGCTTGGCTATTCAGCAATGCTTAAGTATTTCCCCTATATACAATCCTGTACCCATGGAAGAGAGTAACTTACGGATTTTGACTATTCCGTGCCTTTTTTCAGCATTTAGTTACTGATAGCTCTCTCAGACTGTGAGGTGTATTTTTATGAATTTTGAGATATTCATAACTAGAGTTCGCTTCGCATTTCGCGTTTTTTGTGGCAGGGTTACTCGGAATAGGGGCCAAGTCGAGAAGCCTCTCTCCAACCGTTACAAACCGGAAGTCGGATCTGGGTCAGATAATTTTGTCCGTCGATGCAAAGGAATAGAAATTGAATCCAGTCATCTGTTTTTGACTGAGATAAGGAAATTGAATTTTCAAGTTAGGGAGCTTTGAGTGAAATGAACAACGTATACAAGAACGTAAAACTGGCATCTCTGAACGGCCCAGAAAGGACCTTCGTGAGAGTTGGAAAGTCGAGCATTGGAAAGGACTTCGTTGTGATTGGGGGTCCATGCAGTGTTGAGAATGAAGAACAACTCCTCGACACGGCAAGGAAGGTGAAGGAAGCAGGGGCAGACATGCTTAGAGGTGGGGCATTCAAGCCGAGGACTTCTCCATACTCTTTCCAGGGGTTGGGGTTAAAAGGACTGAAGCTTCTGGAAAAGGCAAAAGACGAAACGGGTCTCCCAATAGTGACTGAAGTTATGGACACCCGAGACGTAGGGTGGGCAAGCGAATACATTGATGTCCTGCAGATCGGAGCAAGGAACATGCAAAATTTTTCCCTTCTAAAGGAGGTTGGAAAAGTCAACAAGCCGGTCCTCCTTAAGCGGGGAATGAACTCGACGATAGAGGAATGGCTTAGCAGTGCAGAGTATATTCTCAACGAAGGAAATCCAAACGTGATCCTCTGCGAAAGAGGTATAAGAACGTTTGAGACATACACCAGAAATACTCTCGATCTGAGTGCAGTACCTGCCTTGAAAGAGCTGACTCACCTTCCTGTCATTGTTGACCCATCGCACGGAACAGGCAAGGTCAGTTTGATTGAACCTATGAGCCTGGCTTCAGTAGCATCAGGTGCAGACGGGCTTATCATAGAAGTACACAGGGACCCCTCAGTAGCCCTCAGTGACAAGGATCAGGCACTGATACCGACACAGTTTGCGGAGCTTGTAAGGAAGGCAAGAATATTGAGAGATTCTATGGAGAATTTGAAATGAGCTCCCCGGGTATGACTGCTACAATTGGTGACTCTAGGATATTGATGGGAAATTCCTTTAACAGACTCCCGGAACTGGTAAGCAAGGATAATCTTGTCGTGGTTACTGATAAGATAGTTGGGGATCTGTACAAAGATCAACTTGCGGATTTTCGCTTCATAAAAATTGGTACAGGAGAGCGTTCCAAGACACTCCGTACCGTTGAAGGAATTTATGAATATTTTCTTGAACAAAAGGTGGACAGGACATCGTATGTGGTGGGTTTGGGTGGAGGACTTGTCACTGACGTAACTGGTTTCGCCGCCTCGACATATATGCGAGGAATCAGGTTTGGATTTGTGCCAACCACTCTGCTTTCCCAGGTGGATGCCAGTCTAGGAGGAAAGAATGGGGTCAATCTCCGTGGTCTGAAGAATATGATCGGTATAATTAAGCAACCGGAATTCTGTTTGATAGATTTCAACTTCTTGAATACACTTCCAAGGGAACAGATAATTTCCGGAATGGCTGAGGTTGTCAAGTGTGGTGCCATCTCCGATAAGAACTTGTTTGAATATGTGGAAATCAATTGTGAGGAAATCTTAGATTTGAACGAGTCGAAACTTGAACACGTGGTATCCTCCGCGATAGCCGTGAAGATGAATGTTGTACGACAAGACGAGATGGAAAAGGGCGAAAGGATGAAGTTAAATTTCGGGCACACACTAGGTCACGCAATTGAAAAAGTCACGGGAATACCCCACGGATATGCCGTGAGCGTAGGGATGGTTGCTGCGTCCAGACTTTCGAATGCAAAGGGATTGCTGGGAAGGGACGAACTCGATAGGATAGAGGAACTCCTTAAGAGAATCGGATTGCCAACAAGAATTGACGCAGATGTGGAAGAAGTCTTTGGTGCAATGTCCTCTGACAAAAAGAGTGCAGGCGATTCGGTCAACATGATCCTGCTCAACGGAATCGGGAACTCTGCCATCGTTAGGATTCAAAAAGAGGACCTAAGGAAATCGATAGAGGGGGTGTGCACCTGAAGAGTAGTGCTCTCCCCAACGTATGCGTAAGTCTCACAGCCTTATCGACTCCAGAAGCAATCAGGAAACTCAGAATGTTCAAACTCGCAGAGATCAGACTTGACGGAATGAAACTCAAGAGGGAGGAGGTCAGAGAAATATTTTCACTCCGTCTTCAGCTGATAGCGACCTGCAGGCCAGGAAACATGACAGAAAAAGGTAGAGCCGAATTATTGGTAGAAGCTATAGATGCCGGGGCATCTTATGTCGATGTCGAGATAGAATCAAGAAAGTGGTACAGGGAATTGATTGTCAGTAAGGCACGGGAAAAAGGTTGCAAGGTCATAATATCTTACCACAACTACGAAGAGACCCCTTCTGACAGCGCGCTGAACAAGGTCATTGAGAAGGCGAGAAGATACGGAGGAGACGTAATAAAGATAGCTTGCAAGGCGAACAGTCTATCAGATAGTGCCAGACTATTGGGACTCCTTGGGCATCAAAGTGGCCTCATTGTGATAGGCATGGGGAAGTTGGGTCAAATAACTCGAGTGGTCGCTCCCGTCTTAGGAGCTCCTTTCACTTTTGCCTCCTTGTCAGATGGAAAGGAAACTGCTGAAGGTCAGATGGATTTCGGCAAGACCTTGGAAATGATAGGTGCATTGATGTGAACAAGGATCTGTTCTGTCTCTTAGGCAATCCAGTAGATCACTCCGTTTCACCAGCCATGCACAATGCAGCTTTCAGAGATCTAGGCATCCATGGAATTTACACGACAATGCTTGTTAAAGACGGAGAGTTGGAGAACTCGATTTCCGCCTTGAGAAGGCTCAATGTGAGGGGAATCAACGTCACAATGCCGTTCAAGGAGGAAGTGATCAAATTCATTGACGGGATCGACACTCCTGCTCGCGAAGTCAGGGCGGTCAACACCATCGTCAATGAAAATGGCAAACTGATCGGGTACAACACGGACATTTTGGGAGGCGTGGAAGCGGTGCTCAGCGTGATCAATGACTTGAAAGGCAAGAAAGCAGTAATTCTCGGGAAGGGGGGTGCAGGAAGAGCATTG
>JAKBNO010000100.1 GCA_021831005.1 Thermoplasmata archaeon | reverse complement strand
ACTCCTTTTCAACTTCCAGAAATTCGGATATCTCCTTCACTATGTCTTCCTTTCCCTCCCCGGGAACTATTATCACTTTCTTCCCAGATATCGAGCTGATTGGAGCTGCGACAACGTAATCCCTGTTCTCATACTTCTGGAATCCAACGGCCAGTTCCAGATTCAGATGGGTGATGTAATTCTTCTTACCTCTTATGATCCATGCACCTCTCGCAAGATATTCTCCCGATTCCGGCGTCTTGCTTACCTGGCTTTTAGTCACATAAAAAACGGAACCGTTTCCGAATTTGGAATTCCAGGCCTTTGACATGCACCAGGCAAATGAGGCGGCCTCCTCTATGCCCTTTTCACTTGGTTCCTTTGAGACTTTCATGACGACTGACGGAGCGCCATGAATGTCCGCGTGAAAATACAGGTCCTTCTCCCCCAGGTATTTCTTCACGACTGAATCGTTTGATTCTGCATCCTTTCCAGCTATCACGAAATTCCCATCGCCAGAGATGAACCACCTGTAATTGGTGAAGACCCTCTTGACCTTCTTCAGCTCGACCCTCTTTTGCACTTTTTCCGGCTCAAGTTTCACTCTAGACAATCTGTCCTTTATCCTCTTGCTCATCCCAAAATAATCATCAGCATTCTCTCCAGCAGTCTTGTTCATCTTCAGTTCTATGTTCATTCCGTCTTGGAGAAATGAGATGGTCTCTTTGTCATAATCGACCTGGTACTTCTCTGGATCGACCTTCTTTCCTTTCTTGAGCAGGTGATCCATTTCACTGAAATGAGTCATTATGAATTCTCCTGTAGCCCTCAGTTTGTCCATTTCTGCAGTCATCTTTTCCACATTTCTCTTCATTGCCTCCAGCTTGCTATTCCCTTCTGATTCTCCGATTTCGTACACTTTCTTGAGACCATCTTCTAGCGCCAACACCTCGGGCTCTTCGATTCTGCACTTGCTCTTCCATACGTAGAACTCATCTTCGTAAGTGTACAACTTTCCCTCTTCCGCGCTTGTGAATATCTTGTACACAATTTCTTTAACTTTCTCAATGTTCTCTATCACGTCTGAATTACTTTTGAACGAGTGTTCCAGGGAACAGTCTATTTCCTCCGCATATTTGGAAAGACCCAGTCTCACTGCAAGTGTTCTGATCGGGTCACTCGTTGAAGTACCGATTGCGCCCTTGAAGTCAAACTGAGGAGAACTCAGATCTATGTATTGAGGAAACTCGTATCTATCCCCTACCCTCAAGATCTTTCCACCTCTCTTACCGGGTTTCTTTGAGTATGCAATCAACCCGTCCTGCAGTACGTAAACATTCCCCCCACCCATAAGTTCAATCACGAGGGACTGTGGCCCATCCACCATAAGGACTCTATCGGTTCCTAGCTGCCTCACTTTGGCGATAGGCGCGTTTTCCATTGGAATCAGATTCTTCTTTCCCTCAATTTCATTTTCCTGTGAGAGAAATAGATACTTGTTGTCAACGAAATGCAGATAGATAGAATCTATACCCGATTTCCTGAACTTGAATGAAAACCCCGCATCGCTCTGGTAATTCTTTTCAATGAATCCTCCTTCGTACCTCTTCAAAAAATTTGCAAGAGACATTATCTCTGCGAATGAGATTGTACCTTTCATTCAGATCCTGATCTCCCTCAAGTCATTATATGGAGCGAGGGCATGTAACCTTTCATTCTTTAGGCCGCTCTCCCTCATAGCTGCATGAACTGCCTGTATTGCCAGCTGAGGAGTGTTGTTCACCTTCGAAAGATGTGCAAGAAGTACCGGAGTCTCTTCGTTTACTGCTCTTCTAAGAATTCTTGCGGTCTGCAAATTCGACAGATGGCCACGAGCACCCTTTATTCTTCTCTTCAACAATTCGGGATATGGCCCCCCATCCAGCATGGTAGGGTCGTGGTTAGCTTCTATCATGATTGCGTTGCACTCGGCAACCCTCTTTTCCAGAAGCGGATTTGACTCGCCGAGGTCTGTGATTACCGAGACTTTCTTGTTTCCGTTGTGAATGAAGTACGACACGGGATGCCTTGCGTCATGCGAGACTCTGACTGCTTCAATAGTCAGATCACCGATCTCGATCTCTTCCCCTTCCTTGATGAAATTGTCCAACTCAACTCCCATTTCCTGGTACGCTCCATACCCTCCTCTTTGCTCGACGTAAATGTCTGAAGTCTCGTATGTCCCATAGACTGGAATATGAAATGACCGCCTGAAGGAGTGCACTCCCGATGCGTGATCAGAATGTCCATGGGTTATGAAAGCACCCGCAATCATCTTTGGATTTACTCCCTTGGACTCAAGGGCTGCCTGGGTCTTCCTGACCGAGATCCCCATGTCCACTATTACACAGGTGTTGTCGCTACACACCAAAGTGGCGTTTCCAGAGCTACCGCTTGCCATCGAAGTGATCAGCATGTCAAATTTCTGAAAACAGAATACTAACTCGTTTATATCAGTTGACCTATCTGGCGAAGTTCGGTGACGAATTTAGCAGCCATTGAAGAAGTGTTAAATCAAAACCTGACAAGTGATTTACATCAAAAATCATGAAAAGTCTAGTCTGACCTGAATGCTTCAATTAGGAATTCGGAGACCTTCTCGAAGAGATGAGCCTCCTTCTTACCTTTACTAATTCCTCCTTTGACTTTCCTCTTCTCGGTACTTCCGGAGAAGGCATTCGTCTTTGATGTTGTCACTAATACGTCATAGGAAGAGGAGATAAGGTTTTTTTCGTAATTAAACTTAATTAGCACGCCGAAAATCGGCCATTTTTCTAGCTTTCAAAAATTTCGCATTTGGAAAGTGTTTTCAATCGAACTGCGATATGATATGGAGTGAAAACCTCTTCATCCGCCCCAACCATGTTGTCAAGAGAAGAGAGAAGAAACAGAACTGTCGCAGTCGCCATAGTAATGACGGGTGTCACAATGAGTGCGATAGATACGACTGCAGTGATTCTTGGCATCCCGGTGATGAAGACCGACCTGCACTCAGATCTCTTATCGATGGTGTGGGTGATAATGGCCTACCTTCTGATCACCACAATCGCCACGACCCAAGTGGGAAGGCTTGGCGATATGTTCGGAAGGGTGAGGATGTACAACCTAGGATTTGCCATTTTCACCATATTTTCCCTCTTCTGTGGTTTCTCTGAAAATGGTGCAGAACTCATTGCGTTTCGCATATTTCAGGGCCTGGGTGGTGCATTCATTTTCGCTAATAGCGGAGCAATACTGGCAGACACGTTCCCTCCGAACGAGAGAGGGAAGGCTTTCGGGTACAATGGCATAGGATGGTCCCTGGGAGCAATTCTTGGCATTCTCGTTGGTGGTGCATTCGTTACTTTCTTGAGCTGGAGGTATATTTTCTTCATAAACGTCCCGATAGGCACAGGCGCAACTTTGGTTGGATACTTTATGCTCAAGGAAAAATCACCGAGACTGAAGGAAAGTCTGGACTATGGAGGACTTCTGCTTCTTGGTGCAGGACTCTTCTTAATACTCTACGGGGTATCCAACATCACCGGTTCGGGTTGGGACTATACTACAGGACTTGAGATGCTTATGGGAGCCATGTTGATCGTGTCCTTTATCTTCCTTGAGATGCGAATCAAACACCCACTTCTGGATCTCTCGATACTCAAGAGCAGAATATTGACAGCATCAATTTTCGCTGCATTCTTCCAGTCGCTCGCGACCTTTGCCGTCCTGTTTCTTATTATAATGTACCTTCAGGGGCCTAGAGGATTATCTCCGTGGAATTCATCAATCTTACTGATTCCAGGGTACATCCTCGGAGGAGTGGTAGCACCACTTTCTGGAAGACTTTCAGACCGGGTTGGCGCCAGAGTCGTAGCTACCATTGGTCTCTCAGTGCAGATAGTTGGAGTTCTGATCTACCTGACTTTTGCGATCTCTACTTCAATATACGTCGTAATTCTTGGGGCCGTTGTCTATGGTTCAGGCAACAGTGCTTTCTTTGCTCCGAACAACAGTGCTGTGATGTCAAGTGCTCCACCAAAAGCGTATGGCGTATCCAACGGCCTGCTGAGAACAATGGCCAATGTGGGGATGCTCAGCAGTTTCGCTGTAGCTCTACTTATGTCATCCCTATCTATTCCTAGGGCGTATGCGTTCCAGATATTTCTCGGGGTTGGAAAAATCAATGGTCAGTTGTCTCTTGAATATATCAAAGGTATGCATACTGCACTCCTTGCTTCCATAGTCATGCTTCTCATTGCGATAGTACTGTCAGTACTTAGGGGCAGGGAAACGAGAAACGCTCCACCAGTTGTTAGAAACAATCCAGAAAGCAAGGGCAACTAATTTTTTGAGCAAGATCATTCTCTAATAAAAATAGCTCAAACTTTTGATTCATTTCAACTATCATGCCAATGTCTTTAATTTTCAAAATAGATGTTGACTGTACAATGACCGGCAAGGCCGTAATGGCTGCAATGTTCATTGTCACTATTAATTTCTGTGTTGGCCTTCTACAACAGGTCCTCTGATTTCTACCTCCCAAGCCTGATTATGTCCCTTTCGCCCGAAGTCAATGTACGACCGTAGACTACCTTGCAAAAAGTTACTTCAATAACGGAGGGAATTTTTTCGATTAATGGAACGTAATGAGATGACTAATGGGGGGTTACAACCTGAGTTCTTGTTACCGCAGATGCTCCCTTATGTGCTTGAGATACTGAATTCTTCTAAACTACCTTTCTTTAGACTTCCTGAGTCTTTTGATGATAAAAATTACAATTCCGATGAAAATCGAAACTAATGCAGCTTCGTAGATTATTGTGTTGAGTGGAAACGAAGTAATCTGATTCCCTGAGACATATAAAGAATGAGTCACCTGTGACAAATTGAAGTTGGACGACCCCTGCAATGAGTAATTCAGAGCGGACACATTGTACTGAAAATCCATCGGGAAGAGATTCCCGATGTCATGAAATTGTTCCACAAATGATTGATTAAAATCGATGTTCTGCATCGCAAACTTCTGAAACGACGCGTTAAACACGAGGGGACTGCGTATCTTGCTTCCACCCGGGTTGGTCGAGTTGAAGTTGAACATATCCAAAGGTAAGTTCGAGAAAGACACCAAACGATTCAGGGGCAACATTTTCCAGTTGTAGTCGATGAAGCCCAATATGGATGTGTGGGACATGATTGTGTTAGAGACGTAGTCTTCTTTCGCATACGGAGATATGACCATGAATGGCACCCTGAAACCCAGCTGAGATCCACCCACGGATGGCGGAGATACTTGGTCGTAGTACCCGCCTCCCTCATCATAAGTCACAAAGATTGCGCTGCTTTTCCAGAGACCGCTCTCCATAAGCATCTCAATTATTGTAAACATCCAAATTTCTCCCACCAAGACGTTGTCAGGTGGATGTTGACTGTAACCTGATTCTCCACCAGAAATGGAAGAAACCCAGGTCACGTCAGGAAGGGTGCCACTTCTGATTTCATTTTCAAGGTCTGTCCACGTACCAATGCTAGAAGTCCTGCTATTCATCCCCGATATGAAATTAAGGGGATAGATGCCATTCGAGGGATTCTTGAAGTAGTAGCCCCAGCTCACACCATACGTGTTGAGCTCTGAGAATATCGTTTTGTCATAAGGGATACTTGGCGGCGGAGAAAATTGATCCTGTTTCACGGGAGAATACCCAGCGAGACTGATCAAGCGGTTGGGAAGTGTCTCGCTCAGTGTCGAGCTGAAGTACATGTCACCGATTGCATAATTCTGAGCTAAGGCCCACTGTAACCCCATCTGATCAGCAGTAAAATAGTAGAGTGAGCTCGGACCGGAACCGTTCAGGAACCCGTTCATCTGGCCATTGTTCCAGTCCTGATGATAATTGCTATAACCCTCGTAGGGGTCCGTTGTTGAGAAGTTGTCTGGGGAAACGGCCGTCAGATTCTGTGATACTGGGTGCGTTATAAGGTTGTATGGGATCGTAATACCACCAGCAATTTCTCCAGAAGAAGTCCTACCATACTGTCCAAAAAAATTGTCGAAACTGTGATTTTCCATAATCAGAATTATTATGTGTTTTATTGGCGTATTCGTAGAGGCAGAGGTTCCGCTGGCTGAGAGGCTAACTTCACCGAGCAAGATAAGAACCACGACAAGGGCAAACAGCTTGAGTAATGCACTCCTCTTTTTGCCCACGAACCTTCTCAATATCAGCCAGATCAATTCTGGTTCCATTTCGTCAGAAAATTGGGTTCAGATCGTTTGTTCTTCTTTCTTATTCCCTCTCAATGAAATTACACCGGTTACCGCAGTGAGTACGAACAGAATGAACAGCAGATCGTACATTCCCGGAATGTAAGAGAGAGACCCGGGATACTTGGTCACTCCGAACAGGTAAGTTGCGAACTGAGAAACACTGGTAAATCCCACCTGGGAATAGGTCGCTAAATCACCGACTAGGAATAGAGCAATGAATGCGGACCCTATCGTACCGGCGAGACCAAAGCTCCTTTTCTTTGTGGTTATGAGTATAGCGCCTGCGATAAGAGCTACAATCGCAATAACAAGCATTCCGTACCAGTGGATGAAGTAACGTGCGTGAATTCCGAAATCGGTTTGGAGATTCTTATCGGTCAA
>JAKBNO010000071.1 GCA_021831005.1 Thermoplasmata archaeon | reverse complement strand
CAGAATTTCTTTCAACAGGTTCCATTCAAGGTTTTATGAATTTGTTATCTCCTTCAACCTCAAACACAGAGACAAAATCGAATCGGTCAAGAGAATTAAATGGCTGGATGATTTCTCTTGTTATTGCGATGATGAACGCAGTAAAATTTACTGAATTGAACTCACCTTCAGAGTTCTTAGAACTTATACTACGCGGTACTGAACCCGTTGAGATCAAAAGATTCTTACAGTAACAGGTTCCGAAATGTTTCTAGAACTTTATCAAATGGAAAACCTAACCGATGTATTTGTGATTAATATATTTTAAAATGTTATTTAAGAGTATATAAAGAAAATTAGTTAAGAGAGAGTTAAGTACCGATTATGACAGAAATATTTAATCGAATCCCGGCGGGCCCGTTATCCTGAAGAATTATGGCAGAATTTTCCTCTCGACTAACG
Organism: Thermoplasmata archaeon; assembly: GCA_021831005.1. Taxonomy (GTDB): domain Archaea; phylum Thermoplasmatota; class Thermoplasmata; order Thermoplasmatales. The sequence goes on along the minus strand of JAKBNO010000071.1, from coordinate 6,391 downwards.
GCTTTAGAATTATGGGGATTGGTTAATTTATATACGTTTCCAGATTTGCGATTTGGTGTCTTCAACGGATCTCTATTTTTATTGAATCGCTCTCTATCTTCCAAATTCCTATTCTATGAGAGAGCATAACCACTTCTTAAAGCTCTCTAGGTCAGAACGGATCGAAGTACAGAGCAGATTCAGATTACTTAAATGCTGATTTTTCAATTCATCAGCAAATGTATAGATATGGAATTTTGACTGCTACAATAGCGCTAGTCATCACACCTGAGTCATTATACATTCTTCTGGGATTCACTAGTCAGAGCTTCAACATGTCCTACCTGGGTAACGGAAGATTGGCAGCACCAAACTCTACTGTCCGGGATTCTTCAATCTATCACATTGATATCACAAGTGCAGGGGAAGATGCTGTTCCTGCCCGTCGAGAGCACATTCCAATTGACAAGCGAAACACTGGTGAAGCAGATGACTACAACGCTTCAAATCTAATGGTATTTTAGATTCTTAGTAACTTAGGGACGTTCCTTCACTTCACTCTCTCATAGTGCACAAACAACTCCCCAGCCTTGTATTTCTGCAAAGAAACCAGTTTCAGTGTTATCTGACTTGCCAGACCCCCGAACAACGGTTTTCCCTGACCGTATATCACAGGAAAAATGGTCAGGAAGTAGTCATCGATGAGATCTTGTCTCATGAACGACTGTGCAAGCATCGGGCCGCCTCCTATGGCAATATCCTTTCCAGGCTCCTCCAGCAACCTTGCAATACCCTCTTTTATATCACCCTTGATGATTCTTGACTTATCCCATTTCGCGCTGGTCAAACTGTTTGAGAAAACTATCTTCTCGCAAGTGGAGAGGAAATTTGAGAAATCCATTAAATCCTTGGGTTCTCTTTCCGATCTCTTGGAGATAGGCCAGTAATCTGCCCAATCTTCGTATGCTCTCCTTCCCAGAATTATAGTGTCTATGGAATCGTAGTACTTGTGCCACATGTCAGTGAAATTAGGGTCAGGATAACCGGGAGGATCATCGTATCCCGGATACTTCGGAAATTCGGCGTGTCCATCTAGTGTCATGAACATTCTCAGGGAGATCCTTCTCACTAGATTACCTCCATCCTATCGTTATAGTATTGTTCATGCAAAGTCAAACTGGTATCCCTATAATAATTTTGATAAGAACAGAAGCGTGTTAGGTATTTTTGTATCGTTCCTTTCCATGATCGCTGCCATTCTGGTGTACGTAGCGACAGATTCACAACTGAAGAAGGAGCTGAGCATCCCCTAGATACTCTGTGAAATGGAAAGACTGGCTGCCATTAGCGACAGTGTGATAAGGCGTTATTGGATGTACTTTGACTTCGGCTGGTTCTTGCCTGAAAATAAGTCAAATAGGTAGGTTATTATTATATACACAGAGTTTAATTTAGTGTAACAATTATTGAGAGGTTTGAGATTTTGGAATTAATTGTGATGCGGCATGGAGACGCGGGTAATAGGAGAGATATCAATAATGATTTAGAGAGATCACTTACTGCAGAAGGGAGGGAAGAAGTGGAGAGGATAGCAAAGTCATTGAAATCCCTAAAGCTAGATGTCGATATGATTGCAACTAGCCCGCTTAAGAGAGCACTTGAAACGGCAGAAATAGTTGCTGAGATCTTTCAGAAAACGAAGAAGTTAGAGACCTGGAACGAACTAAGTCCTGAGGGAGAGAGGAGGGACCTTCTTGAAAGACTCTCCAGATTGAACGAAGAATCGACCGTCCTACTTGTCGGTCACGAACCATACCTAAGTACCCTGATGGGGGATTTGATTTCCAACAAACCAGGCACTAGGATAGTACTCAAGAAGGGTGGGACTGCAAAGATTGTTATCAATTCTCTGTTACCAAAGGCATCGGGAGAGCTCAGATGGCTCCTAACTCCACGGCAGCTAAAGAAGCTATCTTAGAGCTTCCATTTCAGATGAGGAAATTCAGCACCCCTGAACTCAACATTCCAAATACTTCGTGGAGACTCTCGGTGATAGATCTTGGGTATAACTCTCTTAAGATGGTTAGCTACGAAGTGAGACCAGACGGCTCCTTTCGAGCCTACGATCAGAGAGGAGAACTGACCAAGATTGGAGAAGGACTTGACAAGACTGGAAGGCTGAGTAAGGAAGGTATCGAACGGACCACAAGAGTCATAAATTTACTTAATGAAATCAACAGGATGGAAAAGGTAGATAGAGTTCTAGCAGTTGCAACATCAGCTGTAAGGGAGGCGAAGAACGGGCCTCAGTTCGTGAGAATGGTTGAATCCAAGACAAAACTGCGGTTCAGAGTCCTCACCAGACAGGAAGAGGCTCTGTACTCTTACATAGGGGGTGCTAGGGCCACTACGTTTCCGACTGTGCTGTTCTTTGATCTTGGAGGTGGCTCTCTTGAACTCACCTACGCTGAAGACGGTAAGATCAAAGAACTGCTCTCTCTTCCACTGGGAGCGCTAAGACTCACCGAAGCCTATGGGATGAGAGACGGAGGATACGCCAAGCGTGACTACGATAAGTTGAAGCTAAAGATAGATAAGCTTCTGCCATCGAGACACGGCCTGAAATTGGATGATAAAACTGTCCTGATCGGAGTTGGGGGAACGGTCAGAGCTCTTGCAAGATACGATCAGTGGAAGAACGGTTACCAGCTCAACAAGATTCACAACTACGTAATCAGGAGAAAGTCGGTGATGGAGTGTCACAAGACTCTGAGGAATCTGACTACAGACAAGATATCCCGGATAGATTCATTCGGGAAAGACAGGGCTGAGAGTGTTACGACGGGATCGCTGATAATTGCGATGCTGATGGACAAACTTGACTTTGGAGAGTTGATAGTGAGCACGCATGGACTGAGAGATGGAGTCCTGGTAGACTATCTCAAGTCTCCTCGTTCTTTTCAGACTGGAAAATTCGATATTGAAAGGGCAAATTCTTTCCTGGATACTTCCAGAATCGAAAATTCCAAGACATCGCTGATTCGTGGCCTCTTCAGACTAGGATTACTCAGCAAGAGCGAGGAAACGATACTTGCGGAAGCCGTTGGGACATTTATGGATCTTTACCTTTCAACAAGGCCGGAGACATTGTTCTATTCGATCATAAGCTTGGACAGCAGACTCAATCACAAAGAACAGATGGCAGAAGCAATAGCTCTTGTCTGGGCGAAATCCCCAAAGATGGCAAGGTGGTACCTTGAACACTACTCACCAATACTGTCTGGGATAGACAGACAGTCAATCTACAGAATGGGAGCGGTCGTTGCACTCGTAGAGATACTCCACAGAACGGGATCAAAGGCCGTCGTCGGCTCAAGGAAAAAGGAGATTGTGATCGAGGTAGGTTCTGTGATGGGAATGTCGTTCCCTCATCTGCTGCTCAGAGAAGCAGTGGAAGAACTCGAATCCTCAATGGGCCGTAGAGTAAGAATTGAGATCAGGGATGAAACCAATGGGAGTATGAAGTAAATGAATAACTCGGGGGAGTACGAAACTATTGATTACGAAGCACAACAAGTTGTGAATTTTAAACGCTCAAATTCGGGAACTGTGCCTGCAGGGGCGCTTATAGTGGTAGAAGGTATAGATGGATCTGGAAAGTCCACTCAACTTCATCTGCTAGATGCGTGGCTTAAGCACCTCGGACTCAGGGTCTACGACACAGGTTGGAACTCTTCCGATCTGGTAAAGGAGATCACTTCTAAGGGGAAGAAGAAGGCCCTACTGACCCCTACTACTTTCAGCCTGCTTCACGCGACCGATTTTGCCGACAGGTACGAAAGGAACGTTTTTCCTCTTCTGAGAGCGGGATATTTCGTACTCGCAGACAGGTACATCTATACCGCCTTTGCTAGGGATACTGTCAGAGGTTGCAACCCGAAGTGGGTGAGAAAGATCTATGACTTCGCAATAAGGCCAAATGTCACATTCTATTTTGACGTATCAGTAGACTTGGCTGTCAAGCGCATAATGATCGGTAGGCCGAAGCTCAAGTACTACGAAGCAGGAATGGATCTAAATTTGAGCAACGACATTTACGAGAGCTATAGGATATTTCAGAGCAGGATAATCGAGCAGTATAGGAAGATGGCTGCCAAAGAGGACTTTTACGTAATGGACGGGACGCTAGACATCGAAGCACAACAGAAGAAAATGAGAAGGGCCGTTCTCCCCCTGCTTCCACCAGAGGTTGCGGCTGCTGCTTCTAAGGAGCTAGGATCCTGATGTCGCCCATAATACCGGGACTTAGAGTGGGCAGAAACCTTAGAGGGAATTCCTATAACCGACCTATCAAGTTTTATGGTGATGGGATTCCGTACATCAGGAGGACCAAGTTCAAAGGAAGGTTGATCGTGATAGAAGGGCCCGATGGCTCCGGGAGGAGTTCTCAGGTAGAACTCATCAAGACAAAGCTGGAGTCAGATGGTCATGCCGTGACGACCACCGGTCTGAAGAGGTCTGAGTTGATCGGAGAGGGGGTCCTAGCCGCAAAACAGAAGTTGCCGGTGGGACAGAAGACACTGGCACTTTTCTATGCGGCCGACTTTGCGGACCGCTTGGAGCATCACATCATTCCATCCCTCGAAGCGGGGAGCATCGTGATTGCAGACAGGTACATTTATACTTTGATGGCGAGAAGCGTTGTCAGGGGTATAAGCAGAAAGTGGACCCAGGATCTGTTTGGGTTTGCCATAGTTCCAGACCAGATATTCTATCTTGACGTCAGTCCGGAAAAGCTATTCCACAGGATATTCCAGAAATATTCTGCAATGGATTATTACGAAGCAGGTGCGGATATGGGTCTAGCTGATGATCTGTACGATTCGTTTATCATATATCAACAGAAAATGGCTCAAGAGTTCAAGAAGATGGAGAAGCACTACGGTCTGGTTCCTATAGATGCAAACAGGACGATAGAAGAGGTCAACCAAGACCTTCAAGGGAGGATAACTTCTTACCTAAATGCAACAAGAACCTAGAGAATCTATCTCCAACGCTTTCTTCGAGCGGTACGGGTACCTTCGGGAGTACACCAAGAGTTCACTGAGAAAATTCATTGAAAGTCCAAATAAAAAGAACGTCCATGACATTAGAAGAGACTTTAGGAGACTGAACGCCTCTTTCGGCTCGCTTCCCGGGAGATACCTAGATGAGCACATCTCTATCCAAAAATACGTTAAGAAGAGCAAACAAGTATTGAAACAGACTTCGAAGGTGAGAGACATAGATATCATTAGGGAGAAGCTGGAGCTGCGTACAAAAGATGCTCATGCAGAAGCACTGATTTCATCTCTAAAGGGGATCCGTGCAGATCAAATCAAGAAACTTATGAGGAATGCGGTGAAACTCTCTAAGAAGAGCATCCCTACTTTGACCTCGTTGAAGTCAGTGGACCTTGAAAATTCAATAGATGGTGCAACTTTGAGATTGAATTCAGATATCGTTGATTATCTTTTGACCGTTCTTGAAGATCCTGATGATATTGAAGCCTTACACTCTCTAAGGAAGTCAGTAAGGGACCTGAGATACACCCTAGAAATGCTGCCTGGTATAAAGCGCACCAGAAGAGAGATTAGCACCCTAACCAAATGGCAGGGTACTCTCGGAGATGTCATAGACAGCGCCGTGATTGAGTCATATCTAGGAACCCTTCCAGGGACAGATTTGCATAAAACATGGGCTCACCAGGAGAGGACCAAGAGACATCAGAAGTATCGGGAGTTTCTAAATATCTACGAGAAATCTAAGACCCTTATCCTGAAGTAGATTCTTCAATCTCTCTATATGGCAAAGTTGTATTGCTTCATCACGACATCCTGATCGTCAAGGGCCGTGTTGTGGTATATGAGGAAACATCCTAAAAGAGAAGCGACCTTCTCGTCTTATGAGTGGTCGTAGTAGTGCTCCCTCCTTATTTGTTCAAGATGGGGGTTGTAGACGGCAATGCCCCTGTAAATAACAGTTGAAAGCATTTATGACAATAGAAAATAGACCACGTTCTTTATCGGGGTTGGGTCCGTATCCATAAGATCTCCCCATTCTCGTTGACGCAACACCGCTTTCTCTCTTCATAATCCTGTCCTCTGGTTAGAAAGAATCCTATCGTAAAGCACCAGTTTCCATCTTCATGGTCGCATTCATAGACTTCGAGGTTTTCAATTCCATATAATGACTTCATCTTTTGCCTTACTATTGATTCTGCTCTCTTCGGTTCGTTGTCCAATTCGACCATGTTTTGGGAATTCAACGAAACTCAATTCTTAACACTTTCTCTGCTCAGAACCTTGATAACCTGCTGTTCACCGTTATAATGCGTCCTAGGCGGTCAATTTCAGAATCACCTGTATTTTCA
>JAKBNO010000085.1 GCA_021831005.1 Thermoplasmata archaeon | reverse complement strand
AAATAGGGAAGGGCATTCCCGAATTCACGCCTGTGGAAAGTGCTACAGCGGCGGAACTCCAGTCTGGAGGTCTACGAGTTGCCACTCTATGAATCAGGAACCTGTGTTCCGAAAGGAACTCCACTTTTGAACGCAAATAAACATTTTTACTCGAGAAAGTGTTCAAGCCCGATGGACGGGGAGAAATTCCTGTTTACGCTTTCAAGATTCGGGATAAAGTTAGGACTTGGACCCACAATAGCTCTTGCTGAATCCCTCGGCAATCCACAGGATAGCTTCAAGAGTGTTCACGTTGCGGGTTCTAACGGGAAGGGGTCCACAACAACCCTAATCTACAGAATTCTAAAGAGGAAATATGCGACGGGTATTTACACATCTCCGCATATTAGAAGATTCAATGAAAGAATAATCGTAATGGATAAGGAGATACCGTCGGCATTCATTGATGAGTTCGTCTCCAATCACGTTTCCAAAATAGAATATAATGGGGAAGAGACTCAGCTTACTTTCTTCGAATATACCACAAACATGGCCTTCGATTATTTCAGGAAGAGTAATGTGCAGATAGCCGCAGTTGAAGTGGGACTTGGAGGAAGACTTGACTCTACGAACATAGTGTCACCGGAGGTGTCTGTGATTACGAGCATCTCACTGGAACACGCTGATAAACTTGGTGGAAGCATCGAATACATTGCACGAGAAAAAGGTGGGATAATCAAAAAAGGAAAGCCCGTTGTATTGGGCAAAATGCCCGATAGCGCTAATTCCATCTTGCGCTCGATTGCAAAGCAGAATGGTGCTGAAGTTAAGGACATTGTAAATCTAGAAGTTAGAAACTTGAATTTCTCATTTTCCGGTACCAAGTTTGTGGTAGATACCCAGATGGACACCTACGAAGTGGAGCTGAAAGCACTCGGGGAGCACCAGGTCAGTAACTCAATTGCAGCTATCCTTGCTTGTGAATCTATCAACGAACAGCCGAGCAAGAGTGAGATTACGCAAGGATTGAAGGAGGACCAGATTCCAGGTAGATTCGAGGTCAGAAGATCTGACCCCTTATTGATCCTTGATGGCGCTCATAACTCTGAAGCTTCAAGGATCCTTAGTTCAAACATCAGAAGATATTCTGTGAGGGATCCACTCATCGTGCTTGGGGTTCTACGGGACAAGAATAGCTACAACATACTCCAGAACTTATCGGAGGTTTCTGATAGTATACTGATAACGGAACCTAATGAACCAGAAAGGAAAAAAGATGGCGAAGAGTTGAAAAAAGAGGCAAAACTTTTCTTCAAAGAAGTCTATGTCAAAAAGATACCTTCCGAAGCACTGGAGACAGCATTAAAGGCAAATAGAAATACCATAATTACCGGATCCCTCTATCTGGTTGGGGAGATGGAACTGTTACTTGATGAGAAAGATAAGTCAAAAACGGTTCCAGTGGAAATGGAGGAGGCTGGAAACGCTACTGGCCCAGTCAAAAAGAAACAAGATGATAATCAGTTTCCAATGGAAATATAGGGGTGACAGAACAGCCCCAGATATTTAGTCGTTTTGGTACAAGACATGATAAGAAACGGTTTTAATACGGTTACTTTTCTCTTACTATATCATGGGAAGTTCATCCAAAAATTTATTTGAAAAATTCTCGAATGACTCCTTAATCGTTAAGGGGCAGAGGCAGGCATTAGAGCCTGGCTTCATACCTGAAAGACTTCCCCACAGAGAAAAGGAAGCAGAGCTCTTGGCCGAGATTCTATCACCATCACTCAAGAATTACAAACCATCGAATGTGATAATTTTCGGAAAACCAGGGGTCGGAAAAACCAGCGTTGTCAAATTCGTCGAGAGTGAAATTTCTAAAGCTATGCAGTCAAGACTTGATTCGAAAATAAAACTCATCGACATCAACTGTGGCGTAGTTGACAATCCATATGGTGTTCTCCTCGCTGTAGGGGATGGCCTGCTTGAATCTTGGGAAGAAAAGCTTCCATTTACTGGCTGGCCACTCGATAAACTCTATAACACCGTTCTAGAAAAAGTCAAAAATTTTGCAGGCATCACAATCGTCGTACTTGACGAAATAGACAAGCTTGTAAAAAAGAGTGGGGACTCGGTACTCTATCAATTATTGAGGATTAACGAAGTTACAAGCGAGGGCAGAGTATGCCTCTTAGGAATCAGCAACGACTTGCGCTTCACAGAATATCTCGACCCTAGGGTAAAGAGCCGGCTCATAGAGGAGACGATGGTCTACAACCCGTACAACGCTTCCCAGATCTATGACATATTGAGAGACAGATCGCTCTATGCAGGTATAGCGGACTCGATAGACGAGTCTGCAATGAAGACCTGTGCCGCGCTTGCAGCTCAGGAGCACGGTGACGCAAGAAGAGCAATCGACATGCTCAGAATCGCGGTTGAACTGACGGAGAAAGGCAACAGCAAAAGAATAGAAGACAATACGATATACGAGGCAAAGAACAAGCTGGAAAGGGATGTTGTAGTTGAAACTGTTTCGACTCTACCGCTACACAGCAAACTAGTTCTCTTCTCAATCTCGCTCATAAACGAAATTAAAAATGGTGGGAGTTCAAACATGGGTGAATTTTACGATTTATACGAGCGCATCGCAGATAGGATGGGAATCAGTAGCCTCACACAGAGAAGAGTTGCAGACATAATAGGTGAACTTACCAATCTCGGACTTATAGATTCGAAGGTACAGAGTTTTGGCAGATATGGGCGGACGACCACAGCGACCCTAAATTACAGTTCCTCAAGGATGAAGGACATAGTCCTGAGCGATGAGGTTCTAGGGCAGCTAAAGGACGTCAAACCATTGCAGAAGTCGCTTCCTGTTTCGTAAATATATATATCTTTGACCTAATCGGGTATCGTGAAGGCGAAGGCAATTCTTATCATCGGTATGCCAGGTTCAGGCAAAGATGAATTCGCCATGGTCGCACGTGATATGGGGATTGAGGTGATCAACATGGGCGATATTGTGAGAGAGTATACCTCAAGCACTGGGGTCAGCATTTCGATGAGCGGAGAAATAGCATCGAGAGAAAGGAAGGCTAACGGAATGGACATCTGGGCGAAGAGAACGATAGAGCGAGTCCAGAGTAATTTCGTTGTTGTCGAAGGAGTAAGGAACATCGAAGAAATTCAAAGGTTCAGAAAGGACATGGTAATTGGCCTAGTTGTAAGCATTTCATCCGGACGGGATACAAGATATGCCCGCCTTTTAAAGAGGGGGAGGGAAGACGACCCTAGGAATATAGAAGAATTCACGGTGAGAGAAAAGAGGGAACTCTCTTGGGGTATAGGAGAGGTCTTAGCTACAGCGGACCGTTACATCTGCAACGACTCTTCCATCGATGCTTTCAGGGAAAGTGTCAAGGAATTTCTCAGGCAACACATAATTCAAGAAAGTTCTTGAATATATTCCGTCCAAACTGAGTGTGCTCTACTTCAGGATGAAACTGAAGTGCGTACCTTTTCAGCCCGCTGTTCGCCATCGCTTGCACCTTGCACGTTTCCGACGATGCAAGAAGATCAAATCCCGGAGGGACATCCTTCACTTCATCGTTATGGCTTTCCCACGCTGCAAACTTATCCGGAACTCCTTTCAAAATTGAATCCTTTTTAGACACCGTAATCTCTATCTTTCCAAATTCTGGATGTACCGCTGGGGAAACTTTTGAACCATAGTACAAACCCATGAATTGAGCACCTGCACATATTCCAAGTATAGGGACTTTCATTTTTTCTAGGAACTCAGAAGTATTTCCTAGTCTGAAACTTTCATAAGCGATGGAAGGAGCGCCTCCGGAGAGAACCAAACCGTCTGCATCGTTGATATCCTCAATCTTGGATTCGTTGCTCCTTATTTCACATTCAACGTCGAGGTCTCTCAGCACTCTCCATTCCCTGTGTGTCCACTGACCTCCGTTGTCCATCACATATATCTTCAAACCGTTTCACGCCTCATATTTTTCTGCTGGACAACATCTCTATGTAGTTATTTATGTGCTCAGCTAGAAGAGGATTATCGCTGAAACCGCAGGCAGAAAGATCAGGGGCTGCTATCAATGCTCTCGAAGCATCAGAAACCATGTCAGTAGCTATAAGGGAATTGTTCCTGAAGACTCTTGTGCCCTGAGGAACGCGCTGATTGTCCGGTGCGACAATCGAGACTGTGACATTTCTCGTTATGGCGGACTCAATCTCTTTCCCAAGTTCCTGCCTGAGTTCTCTCAATTTCGGGGTAGATATTGATGCAAATCTCTCTGCTGAGTTCAGTACCTCCTTCATCTTCTCAAGAACCCGATCCCTTCCATAGATTGTGTAGATCAACTGAGGAAGGCCTTGCTGGGTCAGGAGCTCGCTCATATCGGTTAGTTTTTCAAATAGAATATCGAGGTTTTTTGAAAAATTCTTTCTGATTTCGTAGATGTTCTTGGCCTTGAAAACCTTAGGTCTACCCTCCAGGGAAGTTATGAAACCCCTCTCTTCGAGCTTTTCCAGGACCTTATAGGTCGAAGTTCTTGGGATTTTAGCAGTCATTGCTATTGTATCTGGCGTACTTGCACCTAACAGAATGAGTGCTAAGAACCCCCTCAGCTCATAATCTGTCATTGCGAAACTCTCGAAGTATTTCGATACTTCGGCGAGTTCTTTTTCAAAATCTTCCATGGGTAATAATAAAAAAGGCTTTTATAATTTTTTTCACTACAAGGGCAATGAAATGTTCCCAATGCAAAAACGAGGCCGTTGCCTTCCTGAAATACAATGGGAGTCACCTGTGCGACAAACACTTTATAAAATTCTTCCAAAAGAGGGTGAATCTTGAGTTCAGGGCTGAGTTAAGAATCACAAGGCCTGTGAGAATCGGGGTTGCACTTTCAGGCGGGAAAGACAGTTCTGTCGCCCTACACGAAACAAAGCGGATTTTTGGCATGAGGAGAGACGTGAGCATCGTCGCAGTAACGATAGATGAGGGAATCAAATCGTATCGTCCAGAAACGATGAAGGCTGCTGAATCTCTCACGGCAAAACTGGGTATCGAACATCGGATTCTGAGGATCGAGGATGCATTCGGCGTAACGATGGACGACGTTTCCCAGGGTGATCGACTTACCCCTTGCAGCTATTGCGGGGTATTCCGAAGGAAACTCATCAATGGCGCTGGTATCGAGGAGGGGCTTGACTATATGGTTACCGGACTCAACTTGGATGACACTGCTCAGTCCATGATGATGAATCTGGTCAGGGGGGACATCGCAAGAATCGGAAGAATGGGACCACACAGCATCTCGAAAGATGGTCTGGTTCCTAGACTCCAGCCGCTAAGGAAGATTCCCGAGAAGGAGGTAATGTTGTACGCTATACTGCAAGGCATAGACTTTTCTCACTCGACCTGTCCATATGCGGACAGAGCGATCAGGAATGAATTCCGGGAGTCTATTGACAGATGGGAGGAAAGATCGCCTGGAACAAAGCATTCCATAGTAAATTCGGTAGATAAGATTAAGGCATTAATCCCACTTGAGAGTGATATCAGGATGGGGAAATGTAAGATTTGTGGGTCTCCTTCTCCAGGAGACATCTGCCAGAGTTGCGCATTTGAAAAGGAGCTTGGGACATGGACCTGAGCACAGCACAATTAGTTCCCGGAATCATCGCGCTTATAGTAGGCATTATAGTTGCAATCTACGCAAGGGGCTTCATATTGCGGTCCAGGTTGAAGGGGTCGATTGTAGTTTACAACAATTTGAAACTGGTGACAGCTCAGGGTTCGTATCAAGGAGCTATGTATTACCTGATCTCGATCGTGACCGCTGTTTTGGGGCCACTCTCATACAAATTAATTTCACTGACGGTCACAACCTACATCTTTATGAACATAATCGCAGCACTGTTCTTTGTTGCATTCTACCCATACTATGCACCCATAACGAGCTACGCTTCCATTGACGTGATAGAGAAAGAAGGGACGAAATTCTGTATTGTCGGCAAAGTTATGATCAGGAAGTTCAAAGTGATTACGATTTCTGAAAATCCAAATTTTGAGATAATCGTAGCATCTGGCCGCAAACGATTGAAGTTCGAAGTCGCTCGTAAGTCTAGTTCACGGATGTCAGCTTTGTGATGACGTTCACTGCGGAACTCATGTACTTCTCGTCCATGATGTAAGTTACATCGTTGTAAAATGCGGCGATCTGGTATACGTTGACTCCGTTTATTGCCAGAATGGTAGAGATGTAAGCAACGTATCCCCTTAACTTCTCTATGATAAGAGGTGATATTACCACGAGTTCGCCCAAATTCTCCCTGAATGAAAGCACCTCTTCTGGGGGAAACTGTTTCTTGACATCAGGGGTATTTTTCTTATCTATGACAACAACGATTCCTTGACTTCCCTGCACGACTCTGATCTTCCCCCCCGTGCCGAAAATCTCGCCATATATCTTGGATACCTTAACAAAGTTTGCAGCCGAATTTCGGAGGGTCAGGTTGGTCATCGAGTAGAAAGCCTCAATTCTGGACTCGTTCAGTGCTGACTTGTAAGCCGATTCGAGCGATGGGTTTCTTTCCGGGTACCTCTTGATAGCTGCCAATACTGCGCTGAAATTCTGTGTCTTGAGCTGCTTCATAAGGTACCTCGCAAGTGAAGAATAGTTCACGATACCAGACTTCAAAGATTCCATCGCGCAAGGGTTTGAAGACAGATACTCTGAAACCCTTTTACTTATCCGCTCCATGCTCGAACATATTTTCTTTCTTAAAAAGTTCGCTCCCCAGCATCCTTCCACTCCCCTAACGGAAGTCATTTGCTAAACAATCCTCATATTCAAAGCGGAATTATCGATTGTGGAACCCACGACTATTTGGAAGTCCAGAATGTGCCTCGAGTGCTTGTATTCCTACATATCCAGGATTAGTTTCATAAAAAAGCCATAGGATCGCGGGGAGGGAGATAGTTTGGGTTACAGGCTAAAGGCAACCTCGGTACACGTTGCAAGGGCTCTTTATGCTCTGAATTGGTTTGACGTAGCCCCGGGTCTGACGGCCATATCCAAAGATCTTGGCCTGCAACTGGTTCAGTTGGGAATTGCCACCACATTCTTCTACATTGGTCTCTCAGCGCTTCAGCTGGTGGGAGGAGCGTTGGCGTCCAAGATCGGCTCTAGGAAAATAGCATTCATCGGTCTCGTCGTACTTGGTGCAGGTGCTATATTTTCTGGGCTCTCTACGAATCTTTTGGAGCTCGTTGTGGGAAGATTCATTGCGGGTAGCGGATCTGCCCTCTTCTTTTCACCCGGACTTACCCTTCTTAGAGACATTTCTCCCCCCGAATCTTATGGCCTCCAAGTTGGAATCTACAACGGAGCCTTCAATCTCGGCGGAGCAGTAGGTGCTTTTGGATGGGTGTTCGTCGATAAAGCGCTGGGCTGGCAAACGGGCCTAATTCTGGGTGGAATTTTGGTCATAGCAATAAGTATAGAAAATCTCATTGTGCTCAGGGGACAAGATGAAGTGAAGGCAGAATCTACTGGATTTTACGAGAAGATTTTCACCATCTTGAAAAACAAATACCTGTGGCTTCTTCCGATTGGCACCGTTATAGCAATGTTCGTTGAAACGGTCGGTGCACAGTTTCTAGTATACTTCGGCGAAAATTTTCTATATTTGGCATCTTCAGAAGCCGGATTGATTGATTTTGTGTTCCTGCTAATTGGATTCCCCGCAGGCATAGTTGCTGGCCACTACATTTCCAACCCAAAGACCAGAAGACCGTACACCTACGTCACTATGATTATAGGAGGTCTTGCATTCATGCTGGTTCCATTCGGCAGGACTTTCGCACTGACCACTGCCATCGTTGCCCTGGCAGGATTTACAGTCGTTTCCGGGTTTTCTGCTCTATATGTTTTGGCCGTGCAGCACGTTCGTGAAAAGTCAATGATACCCTTTGCCATATCGTTTGTGAATTTTGTGGGAATAGCAATTGGTTCGGTCTCTCCTTTCTTATTTACACTATTCACTCATGGGATAGGTCAGGATTATGGTTGGATAATATTGGGAGCAATCGGTCTCGCACTCTTACCGTTGTTCTTCATCTCAAAATCTAAGGAAGTTCCAGGTTCGTAGGGTCAGATTTTCATTAGAATAATCGAACTCTGCGCATTTGACATCCAATCAAATGGTTATACCGCACAGATAATTCGGGGTTGATGGAAGATCGCCAATTCTGTAAGATTGCTAATCATTCGGTGAAGACCGTAATATTGTATGAGAACGACTCGACAATCAGCTTCCTCGATCATCCTCCATTGTCAAAATGGGACGCAGCGGTTATTCCGAAAACGCATTTTGTAAATATATACGAAATCGACTGTAGCACTCTCAACGAAGCAACACGAGTCGCAAAGCTACTGGCAGTAAAATTAAATGAAAAATATGCCCCGTTGGGCATCAATCTTCTACAAAATAATGGCGAATACGCAGGTCAAACTGTCTTCCATTTTCATTTACAGATAATCTCCCGGTATGATGACAAGTATGTCAAGATGCCTGGGGAGATCGCGTTGAGTAGAACAGTTGTAGATGCGAAAGTGTTAGAACCTATGGCAAAAGAAATCAGAAAAACATTTGACTGACGGGGCATTTAGATACGACTCCAAAATGGATAGAATCGGTTGTAATGAAATCTGAAATTGCAAATTTCGGATCGACTGAAATATAGTCTACGACGCAATTTATTGAAAATCAGCGGTACGTTCACAAGGTTTTATTACTTCCAAATTATAGGGTTGTGCGAATGTATAGGTTCGGAATTGCCGGTATTCCACTTGGTTCTAAAGGGAGGACGGTTAAGGATGCTGTGGAAAATACTTTTCAGCTTGGTTTGAATTATCTAGAAATTCAGCTATTCAGGATAAGTACCCAAGAAAGAGAAATGAGAGACTTCGTGGGTATGAAACCTAAGGACATGGATGACATGCTCTTGGTAGACTTATTGAGAAGCGACGACGAGGGCAAGTACAAGTCTATAGGGTTGAACAAGGTAATAGAAGAGGATGACATCGGAACCGAGCTCTTCTGGAGCATGGCAAGAGATTACAAGGAGCTCAGTTTAGCGAAAGATGTTGCTAAAGAGTTGGACATTAAAA
Organism: Thermoplasmata archaeon; assembly: GCA_021831005.1. Taxonomy (GTDB): domain Archaea; phylum Thermoplasmatota; class Thermoplasmata; order Thermoplasmatales. Next base: position 16,268 of record JAKBNO010000085.1, on the reverse strand, counting down.
TATCACTCCACACCCCATATTATGTTGATTTTTCAATCGAAGAACGGATGATAGTCGACTCAATTCAGCACACAATCTGGGGCGGTGTCATTGCGGATGCACTAGATTCTCAATATCTGATCACCCATCTGGGCTTACTTCCTGGCCAGAGGAAGGCCGGTCTGACCAGAACTGCTTCATCTCTCAAGCAGATATCAGACAAAATGACGGCTCTCAAGATCAAGCCAAAATTATGCATTGAGAACTCTGGGAAGAGCGAAGTGGTAGGAAGCGAGGAAGAAATAGATTTCCTGCTAAGTAAGGCAAAGAATGTGACTTCAATAACCAACGTTTCTCACATCTATTCTTCAAAGAAGAACAGCCCAACAGAGCAGGACGAATTTGCCGAGATAATAGAAGAAACCAAGAAAAAGAAGAGACCACTCTATTTTGAATTTTCGGGAGTAGAATTCCTAGATCAAAACGAGTACAGGATAACTCCCATCAAGAAGGGTAATTTGAAGTTCGAACCCTTTGCAGATGCCCTGGCTGATTTTGACGACGAAATAACGCTCATATCATTTTCCCCATTGCTTGAGCACGACGCACTGTATATGAAGGTAATTTTCGAAAGGTCTATCCTGAAGAAGATTGGGAAGACGGTAAAACCCTTGGCTCAGTAAATAGCGAGGTCTATCTCCTGCTCCCCTTGCATCAACGTTTAACAAGTATCGCACCGTAGGTGTGCTTTATCTTCTCGACCTTCGGCGCTATCACAGCTCTACAATAACCGGCATTGGGGTTCTTTCTGAAGTAATTCTTATGGTACTCCTCCGCTGGGTAGAAGTTCTTCAGTGGTTCTATTGCAGTAATAATCGGTTTGGAATAGCTATTCTGAACCTCGTCCACCGTTCTCCTTATCGTTGCTGCGTCCTCTTCACTTTCATAGAATATTACCGATCTGTACTGCTCCCCAATGTCTCCTCCCTGGTGATTTAGCGAGGTGGGATCGTGCATTGAGAAAAAAACATCTAGTAATTCTGGTAGTGAGATTACGTCTGGATCATATTCCACCTTTGCCACCTCGGCATGACCAGTGTTTCCTTCGCAAACCATCTCATATGAAGGATTCTGGGTAGATCCGCCAGAATAACCCGGTTGAGTCGACTTCACTCCATCCAACTCGGAAAATACGGCTTCGGTGCACCAAAAGCATCCGCCACCCAAAACGATTGATTTTGTCATATATCACTCCCTCTCAGGAACGAATTTCATACAAATGGAATTGACACAGTGCCTGGTGTTTTTCTTTGTAAATCTTTCTCCGTAAAAGACGTGCCCAAGATGTGCATCACAGTTAGCGCACTTTATCTCTGTTCTTTCTCCATCCCTATCGGTGACCTTCTTCACGGCGCCTTTGATTTCGTCATCAAAACTCGGCCATCCACAATCCGATTCGAACTTATCGGTCGACCGGTATAGCGGCGAGTTACACCTCTTGCACACATAAGTCCCTTTCAGGAATAGGTTGTAATATTCTCCAGTGAATGGAGGTTCTGTACCTCCTCGAAGCAAGACCCTTTCCTCCTCCCTCGTAAGCTTGTTGTAAGCTTCCTGCTTGTCCATTGGCAAAACATTTGAAGTTGAGATAAAAACATGTTGTCACCAAATCAAATACTCTTCTCAAACTTTTAAGCGTCGCACAGGAAAACATCGGGCAAACAATTCCAAGCAAAAGGCTTTAAATGTTGTGAACCTAAGCGATTTGTTGACCACTTCAACAAGACACTCTGAAGACTGCATCTTTTGCCGAATCCTAAGTGGAAAAGAGGAAGGAACATTCCTGTATCGGAACAGCAAGGTGTCAGCTTTTCTGGATATACACCCTCTTTTTGAGGGACACACCCTAATTGTTCCAAACGATCATTATGTAGATATAACGGATGTTCCAAAGGATTCGCTTTCCGAAGTCATGAGCGTAGCTCAGATAATAGGAAAGATCATGATCAAGAACTTGAATGCGGAAGGAATAAACATCTTGCATTCCACAGGAAGTCCTGCTGGACAGACGATATGGCATTTCCACGTCCACGTTCTTCCAAGGAGAGCGGGGGATGACTCAGGATTCCAGAAGTGGTGGTTCTCAAGGACCCATAAGGCGACTAGAGAGGAATTAGAGAACCTTGCCATTAAGTTAACTGACAAATGAACTAATTTTAACCATCGTTCCTTCAGGACCCTGCTCTGCAAGATTAGATGTTGGAGAATCTGTTAATAAAAGCACCTGTTATATATCCATAAACCATAAGGAATCATGGTCAGGAGAGAGAGGGATTCACTGGGTGAGGTTGACATTCCTGATGGGCGATTGTACGGACCAGAAACAGTTCGTGCACTCTCTAATTTTCCCTATCATAGATTTATGGATAGGAGGATTATAGATACTCTAATTGTAATCAAGAGGTCGTACGTCAGGGCTTTTGCAAGTAAGGGAAAAATATCAAAGGAAGTTGAGGAAGCAATCACTAAGGCAGCAGATGACCTCATCAAGAACAAGAACGATCTGGATTTTCCATTGAAGTACATCCAGGCCGGAGCCGGCACATCCACCAATATGAACGTCAACGAAGTAATCGCAAACAGGGCGTTGGAGATGTTGGGTAAACCACTGGGGAGCCACGACGTGATCAGCCCGCACAACCAGGTCAACATAGGGCAGTCGACAAATGACACCATACCTGCAGCGATAAGAATTACGGCATACTTTGCCCTCAAGTCTTTGTCAGAGTACGTGGAGAAAGCGGTGGACCAACTCGAACTGATGTCTAAAGAGAATTCGAAGATGATAAAGACCGGAAGAACACACATACAGGATGCATCTGCTGTGACTTTTGGAGGCGAGTTTAAGTCCTATGCCGACCAATTGAGGTCCTTCCTTGCGGAGAAGGATTACATCCTGACCAGGCTGAAAAGGTTGAACCTAGGTGGAACAGCGGTGGGGACAGGAGCAAATCTTCCACCAGAGGTCAGGGAATTGGTTTACAAGAACCTGAATGAGTATTACAACGAAGGCTTCGTTCCGGCAGAGAATCTCATGATGGTCATGCAATTCACCTCTGACTTCAACCTGCTTGCTTCTTGGATGAGTAATATTTCGGCCGCCCTGATCAAGATTTCAAGGGACCTCAGAATGATGAATTCGGGACCGGTTGCAGGGTTCAATGAAATTGTGCTGCCTGCGGTGCAGCCAGGATCCTCAATAATGCCAGGCAAGGTGAATCCAAGCATTCTAGAAGCCGTAACCATGAGTGCTCTCTTCACGAGGGGACTTGCGCAGACAGTCAATGACGCATCCTCGCAAGGGGAGATGGAAATCAACGTGTTTACTCCAGTGATCTATACAGTTCTGATGGAAGCTTTTGACATCCTGACAGTCACCTTCACAATTCTTGTGGAAAAGACCCTCAAGGGCATCAAGATTAATTCAGAACATGCTTACAATATGCTTCTGAGCTCCCCCGGAACCGCCCTGTTGCTTAACCCGGTGATCGGATACGAAAAGACAGCCGAAATCGTGAAGGAGGCAAAGGAGAGAAATGTTCCATTTCTCAAGCTTCTGCGGGAAAAGAAGATTTTATCTGAGGAGCAGATAAATAAAATATTTAGCCCGGAGAATATGCTAAATAAGTGAACAAAAAGGGACCAGAACGTGCACATCGTTCTAGCTGTTCTATTATAGCAATCTCTTTTGAAAAAAATAAATACTCCGGATAAATCGGGTAATATATAAGAGGATTGCATGTATTTCATAATTGAGACCAACGAAACTGTCAGGGTTCCGCCAGAACATCTCGGCGAGGAATACGAGACCACAGCTAAGTCAATTGCAGTCAGGAACGTAGAAGGTAAAATAGGGGTTCTGGACCGTGAATTGGTCAGGGATTCCAATGATAGAAAGTACATAAATCTCCTGGTTCTGGAATCCGATCTTGATGGCGAGGGAAGAATCGTTCACGGAGACGGTGGAGTTTACCAGGAAGTCAAACTTAAGATTCTTGCTTTCCAGCCGATGATGCAAGAAGTCATAGAGGGGGACATAGCTGATGTCAAAAAATTCGGGGCCTTTGTGAGCCTGGGACCTCTTGAAGGTCTCCTCCACGTTAGTCAAGTCATGGACGATAGGATTGAAGTAGACGAGGAAAACAAGAGGATGAGTGGAAAGGACACCAAGAGGGATCTCAAAATGGGAGACTTTGTCAGGGCAAGGATTGTCGCCTTATCACTTTCTGATTCCAGACTGGAAGAAAGTAAGATAGGACTCACTATGAGACAAAATTTCCTCGGAAAGTCCACGTGGCTAAAGGGCGAGGCGAAATGATAAAACTTAGGGCCTGCAGAATTTGCAAGAACGTTACAGAAGAACTCAAGTGCGAAAAGTGCGGTGGGGACACGGTCCTCGAATGGAAAGGCTATATATTCATTCTGGACCCTAACAAGTCCCTCATAGCGAAGAGAACCGCGATCACGGTTCCTGGCGAGTATGCAATTAAAGTTAGATAAGGACGTAGTGATATCAGATGAATATCGGGAAATATTCTCCAGGGCTCCCGACGTCCTAATAACCAAGGAATCTCAGATCGAATTTTTTGCGTCCAAGATCCTGATCACAGTAGGGGATGTGGTCACCGCAACTGCAATCAGATACAAGATCCTTCCCAAGCTTTCCATCGTCGATTTCAAAACAAAGAGAAACGAACAAATCCCAAACCTCCCCGGAAGGTGGGACAGGAAGGTCAGCGTAAAGAATGCTCCCGGGGTAATTTCTGTTGAACTGTGGACCGCGATAGAAGGTGCCTATAAGTCAAAGGGAAATACCCTGATCGAGGTGGATGGAGAAGAGGACCTTGCTTCTATCCCTGCCATCCTAATGGCCCCGGACGGTGCGATAGTTATTTATGGCGTTCCCGATAAGGGGATAGCAGTCTACGAGGTCGGAGAGACCCTAAGACAGCTAGTAAACAAGAACATGGAAAAGCTAAGGGGAATGTGAATGAAGATAGAGATAGAAAGTAGAGAAGAAAACAAGCTACTCAATAGGATTGAGGTCAAGTATAAGGCCCTACACGCCAAGGAAAAGACACCAAGCAGGGAGGAAGCCAGAACCCAGATCGCTGCGAACCTCCAGGTGCCAAAGGAACTCGTCATTATAGATAATCAAAAGTCAAAATTTGGGAAGGGTTACACTGAGGGTTATGCAAAGATCTACAAGTCAAAGGAAGACGCGATGGCGTTAGAACCCGATTTCTTGCTTATTAGAAATGGTCTGAAATCAAAGGAGGGAGAACAGAATGCAAAAGCGTGAGATGTACAAAGTGGAAGATGGAAAGCTCGTGCGAAAAGGAAAATTCTGTCCCAAGTGCGGTCCTGGAGTTTTCTTAGCACAACACGAAGACCGACTAACCTGCGGTCGATGTGGATACTCTGAGCAGACGACAAAAGAGCAATAAGGTAAGCTTTACATAAAATCAAATTCAACCCAGATTTTTGAAAGAGTCAAAGGTAGTGTAAGCTATCTTTAATATTCATTGCAAATTAAGTTACCCACTCAAGGAAAAGCTTAAAAACACGTAATTTTTTAACTCTCGGTGATTATGCTTCAGATTAAGGTCGACGCCAAGACTATAAGAGAATTTTCGAATATAATTCTAACACTCGTTCAAGAAGCGAGAGTAGATTTCAAACCGGATGGAATATCCGCAAAAGTTATGGATCCAGCAAGAGTCGCAATGATTTCAGTAGAAGTAAAGAGGGAGGCGTTTCAAGAGTTTGACGTCAACGGAGAAGACAGCTTGGGCCTCGACATAGAGAAGATGAGAAACTTTCTGAAGCTCACTGCCGCAACAGAGATCATAGATTTCAAGTATGACGGCAAGAAGATTTCGATGAAGCTAGGAAATCTATCGGCGGGAATTCCCATAATAGACCCGTCTGCTTTGACGACGCCTAAGATTCCAACAATAGAACCACCGGACAAGGTAGTCACTGACCTCGACCTACTGGCTCAGGGAATAAAGGCAGCCGAAGGCATATCCGAGGTGGTAACATTCAACATCAAGAGCGATGAACTAAAGATCTCCGCCAAAGGCGAGACCGACTCAGAGACAACAGAAATGACCATTCCCAAGAGTCTAGCCAAGGAATTCATTTTCAGTTCTGACTCCAGAAGTTCGTTTGCACTGGAATATCTGACTAAGTTCCTAAGAGCGCTTGAGAGCACGCAGGAAGTGTCAATAGCAATCGGGAACGATTATCCTCTCAGAATGGAAGCTCCAATAATGAATGGGAAGGGTAAAGTGACTTTCCTCATAGCGCCTAGGATCGAGAATGTCTGAATGACTTGGTCCTAATTCCGGACCTGAATCTGAGCCTGATGAGAAAGAGCAGATTGGTAGTTCCGTCCTTCCAGGGGCGAAGTTTCTTCTCCCCCATCCTTCTCGCATAATTGATTGAATGTTCCTTGTAACGGAAACTCGTAGCTGCCCTAATCTTGATTTCTTCTGAGAACTCCATACCCCACCCTCTCGGTTCGATAGACTTTAATATTTCTTTCTTAAAGACCCACATTCCAGACTGGCTGTCGTTTATGTCCACCATAAAGAGCACTTTGGTGAAAATGTTCAGGACCTTGTTTCCTATCAAGTGCTGAAGGCTCATAGCGTCCCTCGAGGAATTGGAAAGTCGCTCTCCTGAAACAAAATCATAACCGTTCTTCAAGTACTCGCTCATGTGTGCGATTTCATTCGGCGGGTAAGTGCCGTCGGCATCGAGCGTTGCTATGATATCACCCGTAGCAATCGAAAAACCCTTCCTGTACGCTTTTCCGTAACCCAGCTCGCTCTCATTGACAACGATAGCTCCTAAGGAATTGGCAATTTCAGCCGTCTTGTCCTTCGAGTCCGAATCCACGACAATTATTTCCCCTTCTTTGTCCACGGCTCTTATGGCATTGATGACCTTGCCTATACTATCCTCTTCATTGAGAGCTGGAATTATGTATGATATCAATTTGAGCCCCCAAACACATATCCAAGCATTCCAAATGCAAGCCTTGAGGTCTCAATGAGAGGATGCTTTTTCAAATTTGTTTTGTTGAAGTTGCTCTTGAGTCCGTATTTCTTCAAGATCAGTCGTCTGCCAATTCCATCACTGTAGCTCTGTCTGAGTAGGGACGAATAGGTCTCTCTTGGGTGATGGGAAACAATCAAGTTTTCGTCATAGAAGATCTCGAACCCACTTTTAATAGCACGGATATTTAGGTCAATGTCCTCAGCGGTGTTAAAGGCTTCATCGAAAGTGCCTATCTTTTCAATCACAGCTCGGCTGTACATAAGATTGTTGGAAGGGAAAGTAACGTCCTTTCCCATATAGAGCATTGGTACCCTTTCAAGGTCGGACCACTTCGAGTTAGGCGTCTGCACAATCCTGCCGGCGACAATATCTCTGTTCATGCTCCTTTTGAGTGTGGCCGCCCAGCTATTTGTGATTTCTGTGTCAGAGTCTAGGAATACGAATTTCTTCCCTTGAGCCAGCTTAATACATTCATTCCTTCCAATAGCTCTGTTCCCCTTTTTTCTTCCTAGGACGAGATTTATGTCTTTAGTTTCAGACTGGAGATACTCGAAAGTCCCGTCAGTGGAGTAAGCGTCAACGACCACTATCTCAAAGTCTTTATCTAGGGATTTGAGAGTAGAGATGAGTAGTTTCGTGTTTTCGAGATCATTTTTGACTGTTACGAGAATTGATATCTCCATCTACTCCTAAACGTAATAAGAAATAAAAGTTTACTTTCAGACCAGCTTAATTACCTTGTATTTATGAGGTAAAGTGGAAACCATTCTCGACGATGAATTCGTTATCCAGATGGACGACACTCCTCCTTTTAGCTGGATCCATCAAACTCCCAACCGATTTATGACTTGTAACGTCGGAAGGAAGCTGGACTCGATGTCGATTAGCGCTATCGGAACCCCCTTAATTTTTGCAGGAATGGCCAGAGACATTATCGGAGGCGAAAGAATCAAGATCAGGCACTCTTTTTCACTTTCTCCAGACGAGACGAATTGTTTAATCACTTATAGCGGACAGGTCAGGGAAGCCATTGCCGCTCTTAAAGACACAACCAATAAGGGCATAGTCATCTCCTCAGGGGGTGCGATCAAATCGGTTGCTAGATCGAAGGGGTGGGATTATATCCCTCTTCCAAAAGGATACGCTGCAAGGTTCCTTCTACCGGAAATACTGGGGTGCATGCTGACCCTCTTTGGACGCGGCTTCGAAAGCACAGACCTGGAATCATTTCTAGAACAGAATGCACCGTCAGAAATTACGAGTGAAAATGTATCAAAGCAAATTGCTCTAAGACTCTCAGGGCGGTCCCTGGTTATCTTCCACGATGAGCTTTCTGCCGGTCTCGCAAACTACTTCCTTACTAACCTTAAAACAAATGCCGGTTTGGAGGCGAATATAGTAAGTGTAGAAGGAGGGAAGGAACACACTTCAAAAGCGGATGCAAATACAGTTGCAATCTCATTCTCAAGACAAGGTTCCCCCAAAGATGCCTTAAATATAGGAGGTTTCCCTTATGACTGTAGTACTGTTGATGGCTACGTTAAGAATGCCGTGATCGCACAAATGTCGTCGCTCTATCTAGGACTGTTGAGAGCGCACGAGATAGAACTTTTGGACAACAATGTTGAATAGTGGAAAAATTTTACATCCAACTTTAAACCTTTAAAAATTTATATCAAAGGAGAGGATGGCGTTACGTAATGTCGGCAGAAGAGTTGAATGGAATCCTTCGGGAATATTCCAAGAAACCCTATGTCGAGAGCACATTCGTGATGTCTAACTTTGGTATTCCCATTGCCAGTACTTTCACGGACAAAACCGATTTTGAATCTCTCGCGCCGCTCGTTAGCATCACATACGAGGGAGCACACGAGTTAGCGAAAGGATCGGGACATAATTTCAAGCAACTGAACGTTGAGCTCAGCAATGGTAGCAGGATTGTGGTTAAATCCCTGGGGAAAAGTTATATCCTGGCAGTACAGGTACATAAGTACAACGATAGAGTAAGAGACGAGATAGATTTTCTTGGTGATAGAGTTTCTAAATTCATTTAGATCCCAAGTGCTAAAATTATATGGGCCCTATCGTCATCCTCTCATTTAGTTTCCCACTCAATGGGAGCCCTTCACTTAGATCTTCTTGAATCCGCGAGCGGAATAATCCTTGCCGAGTTTTACGTATAGTCTTAGTTGACCTAAAGAAGTTAGGTCGTTTCCCCTCGTTCTTGCACTCCCTGAGAGAATCCCCTTTCTCAATGATTCGGCGTCTGATGCATCCACTTCCATGTAGACTCTACCTATTTCGCCGTAAAAGTGTGAGTCGCTACCCGCAGTGATCGGCCTTTTCAACTCTGCAGCAAGATTCTGCCCTTTAGTGTTGCATTCCAACTTGCATCGGCCGTTTTTTGTTTCCAAGGCATCGTAGACGTTCCTAAACTTTGCACCAATGCCGTTTACACTTCTGAATGGATGTGCACATATTGCGATTCCATTCTTGTCGTGGATAGCATCGACCGTTTCTTCCTGAGACAACCCGGAAGGAATCTCTCCATCAATGAAAAGGGCAAGGACGTGTCCATCTGCAGATGAAACTTCTTCCCCATTTATTAATAGGAAGTCCAATTTGTGTTCAATGAACCTATTGTGGTCAGAAATCGCAATGAAATCCAGGCCCTTGCTCTTTGCAGTCTTCACAATCTGATCTGGCTCGAGTTTCGAGTCTGGGGAGTACTTTGAATGGATGTGCACATCTCCTCTCATTTTATCTTCAGACCCTCTTTGGGCGATCCGTCGAGAAAGAGTCGCCCGCTCTGTATCTCCAGGAACAATGGTTTGTCTTCGTGAAATAACGCAGGCACGACGTTTGAATCCCTCTTTATGGTTTTGATCGAAAATTTCCTGAACTCTTCGATTGAAATCTCCGTTGCTTTAGTCAATAAATCTCCAATCTTGACCTCTTCTCCCGATGTAGTTGAATCTGGTGCCAAGACCAAATGAATTCCATTCTCGTCCTCAGCAGCAAGCAACATTCCGTTTGACGTCTGTCCCCTAATCACCGCAGGTTTGAGGTTCGTAACAACTACGATTTTCTTCCCTTTCAACGAATCCTTTGTGTAACTGTTCTTGATTCCGCTAACAATTCTTCTCTTGCTGTCGCCTAGATCCAGGTCTAATAGATACAATTTCTCTGCGTCTGGATGGTCACTGACATCTTCAATTCTCGCGACCTGAAGTCTTAGATTGAGTTCCTTATTGACGATCTTCTCGAATAACCTTTCTGGTTTTTCCGTGAGCTTCGATACCGGGAAATTGAGGTCTTCCTTCAATTCTACCGGATCTTCGTATCCAAGCCACGAGAGTATCTTCTTCGCCGTTTCTGGCAGGAATACCTGGCCAGTAACCGCCAGTGCGTAGACTAACTTCACTCCAGTATAGATTGCCGCATTGCAGTTAGCGTCGTCCTTCTTGCAAGCATCCCAAGGTTTCCTGTTCGTAATGTATGTGTTCCCGTAGTAAGCAAGGTCAAGCCACGTTCTGAATGCATTTCTTATGTGCACCTCGTCCATTTGCGTGACGATATCTGATATTGAACTTCTGATCCTATTCTCCGCTTCCTGATCAAGCTCGTTCTGTGCGATTTGGTCAAATGTAATTGGGCCTCGCTTGAATGCCAGCGTCAGCGCTCTATTGACAAAATTACCAAACTTATCTATTAACTCTGTGTTGATTCTATTTTCAAAGTCTTCCACCGAAAAATCAGAATCGTGCTCCTCGGGCAAGTTGTAAAGAACTCCAAATCTTATGAATTCAGAGTTGTATTTCTCTAACATCTGCACCATCGAAAAACCTGTACCCCTGCTCTTTGAAAACTTCTCACCCTTGAAATTGAGGAACTCATTTGCAGCAACGACATATGGAAGGGTCATATTCCCGTGAGCCATCAGCATCCCTGGCCAGATTATTGAATGGAAGACAATGTTGTCCTTACCAACGAAATGGTAGTATTTCAGGTCGGGATTGTTCCAGAGGGTGTACGCGTCCTCGGGACTCCCTAGCACTGATGCTACTCCTGTCACGTATCCTATCAGAGCCTCAATCCAGACGTAAATTCTCTTGCTCTCATAACCCTCAAATGGGGCCTCAACTCCCCAGTTCAGGTCCCTGGTTATGGGTCTATCCTTCAGGCCATTAGATATGAAGTTCTTAGAGAAACTGAGAACGTTCTGCCTCCACGACTCTTTAGATTCAATATACTTGAGAAGCTGATCCTGAAAACTGGTCAGCTTGAAGAAGAGGTGTTTGGTTTTTCTGAATTCTGGCGTCGATTGATCAAAGATACAGATCGGGTCGATCAACTCACCGGGTTCCATGGTTCTCCCACAATTTTCGCACTGGTCACCAGTTGCGGATTCGTAACCGCAGTGTGGACATTTTCCTTTTACGTACCTATCCGCAAGGAAAATGTTTTCGTGTACGCAGAAGGGCTGTATCATTTCTGCTTCATAGATGTACCCATTGTCCTTCAACGTCTTCAGGAATTTTGATGTTATTTCCTTGTGCAGTTTGGAAGAAGTTTCGATGTATGCATCAAACTCTATGTTCATTTTCTTGAATATTTCTAGGTTTATCTTATGGAACTTTTCAACGATATCTTGAGGGGGTATTCCTTCCCTTATTGCCCTTACAGTCACAGGGGTGCCATGTTCATCGCTCCCAGATGATGCAATTACATCGTATCCCCTCAGTTTCAAGAATCTCCTAAACACATCGTATGGAAGGTAGGCACCGGCAATGTGTCCGAGATGCAAGCTGCTGTTTACGTAAGGCAGTGCTGCAAAGACAAATACCCTTTCTTTCACGTCGGTTCATAGAAAAATACTATATTAAGAATTAGAGACTTAAAAAAGAAATTTTGGAAAAAAATAAAAAAATTAATGGGTCTTTAGACCCAATTTGCTAACGTTCCTGTGGTAGCCAGTTGCATATGTTGCGTACAGATAGCTGATTCCGGCAATTACCGCGGTGGTAACAGCCAGATAGAGGAACATGTTTGATCCTCCAGCCAGTACGACGACTGCATATACCATTGCTAACCCTGCTCCAAGATAGACGAACGGAATCACCCGAACGGTCTTGTTTGCAGAGTTGGACAGCAGTAGGTAGGAAGCGAGTGAATACGCCAGTAAGGCAAAGGACGTAAACAGTACTGCCTGCATTGTTCCGTGTGCGGCTTGGAATAGATACACTACCAGCAGGATCGAAGCAAGCAATCCAAACAGACCGGAAGCCAGTCTGAATCCTTTCTTCTCCATTTCTACATCACCGAGTCAATTTCTGCATCCAAACCCTTAGCTCCTTTAAAGCTGATTCCTTTAGAGGCGCTTAGGAAGTAAGGAGAGTTAACACCTGTAAGAACGACAAGTACCTTGAATTCACCAACCAGAGTTGGATCCACTGACGCTCCCCATACTATTCTGGCCATGGGGTTTACCTTTTCTTGAACCATTCTTACGGCCGTTTCTGCCTGTGATACAGTCATATCTTCTCCACCAACAATTCTGACCAATGCGCCCTTGGTGGTTGAGATATCTGCTTCAATCAAAGGAGACGTTATAGCCTCTGTTACTGCCTCTTCAACAGTTGCCTTCCCGCCAGTACTTTCTCCAATTCCAATCATGGCGACACCTCCCTCTTTCATCACAGTCTGAATGTCCGAATAGTCTAGATTCACAAGACCTGGTCTTGTAATAATTTCAGTGAGTCCCTTTAGAGCTTCCATGAGTATCTCGTCTGCCACTTTGAAAGCCTGGTCCAAGGGAAGTCTCGGTACCAGTTCCAACAGTTTATCGTTCGGTATCACAATTGTAGTATCTGAAACTCTCTTGAGCTTCTCTATTCCATATATTGCGTTGTCCATCCTAACTCTTCCTTCTGCTGAGAAGGGTAAAGTAACGATGCTTATGACCAAGGATTTTTGGCGTTTCGCAACCTCAGCGACCACTGGCGCAACGCCCGTTCCAGTTCCTCCTCCCATTCCAGACGTTATAAACACTATTTCTGAGTTTCCGAGACTTGAATTGATGTCATCAAGGTCTTCTCTAGCTGCTTCCTCTCCGACCTGCGGAATTGCCCCCGCACCTAGTCCTCTCGTTGTTCTCTTTCCGACTAATATCTTCCTGTTTGCCTGAACAGTGAGCAAATGCGGAGCATCCGTGTTCATAGCAACTAGTTCAGCACCAAAAATACCGGACTTTGCGCAACGGTTTATCGTGTTTGTTCCCGCTCCGCCACATCCTACAATTTTGATGTTCACCTTCATGGACTCTACTAGTTTTGCAAGTTCTTCATCGTCAGGAGAGATGAAATTCTTCTGACTTTGATTAAAGTAATCATTTGGCATAATCATACGTATGTCTGACGACGTATTTATAGTTTTCTTAATTAGTCCTGAATTTACCGCTTTTCTAGGTCGTCAGACCCATAGAATAATTTTTGAAGAAATGAGTAGATGTCCTCCAATCCATCTTCGGATTCGGACGAGGAGAATATGCTCTCTCCGAGTATGTTAAGACTCTGGCTGCCCTCTAGGACGGCCTCTGAGAGTTGAACATTCAAGCTGGCTTTCTCTTCCCTGAGATCGCTCAAAAGCTCACCCTTCTTCCTGTCCCATTTCATAATTCTCTCCTTCTCTTTGGGTTCCAAAGTGTCCGATTTTGATACAATTCCAAGGAAAGGTATGTAGAACCTTGTCACCACTCCCATTGCGAGAAACTGAGAAGAGACGTAAGAATCAGGATGCTTCATCAGGACCGAATCGAAGAGGTAGAGCATTGCGCTGGAGTCAGCTCCAAGCGTGGAAACCAGTTGAGTAGATGGCCCTCTGAATGCAAATAGCTCAAGCTGTCCAGGTGTGTCTATCAACACATAATCAGAATCGTACGAGTCTATGAGCTCCTTAATTCGATCTGCTTCCTGAACCATAAGGTCTGCGGCAACTATTTGGGCTCCGTTTGGTCCCAAATTGTAGTTCTGCATCACACTCTCCAGGGACACGTTTTCCCTAATGTCTATGTCAGGAGTGTAGGGGAGAAATTCAGCACCTGCATCCAGGTTTACCGTTATTGCATCGTAGCTCTTGTTTTCCAACCACCCTTTGAACGAATTGACTAGGGTAGACTTACCAGATCCAGCAGTTCCCACAAAATACACTCTAGGTATCATCGAAATCCTCCAGCGTTTTGAAGTTATTGTCCCTTGCCTCGAAAATTGAATTCACGGAATCTCTCATGATTCTGATGCGTTGCTTTACGTAGTTACTCACTTCGTATTGGGTCGTGATGTTGAAACTAGTGTCGAGATACTTCGTGATGTTTCCCCTGTGCACAGTCCCTATCAAGCTGGTGCCGCACTTCCTGCACTTCCCAGTTAGAGGCAACCTTCTATAAATGTGATTGCAGCTCGTACACCTGAAAGTCTGTGAGCCAAATTTGTTGAGATTTCCCATGATGTCTGGAATGAAGTGAGATTTGAGAATCCTCTCTGCCATATCCGATGCGTCCACTGCCCTTAACTTTCTGGCCAACTCCAGAGTCATATCAAGCTTCTGCTCCATGCTCGGAATGCTCTTATAGCTTGAATTCAGCGTCCCAAGGTTAATAGAGGAGGTGTCATCGGTAAATTCACACTTTGGAAACATCTCTCCATTCTTCACCTTCATTCCCGCAGTAACTACATACTTCGTTATTTCCGATGGATCTGGAAATTTCATGGTGAGTTCTAGTAACTCGGCGGGGTATTCACCTGTAATATCGAGATTCAAAGCTTCCTTATCAATCTCTGTTGGGTTTATTCTAAGTGATAGAACCAGCGGAGCGTCCATAAGACTCCCTCGAGAGTTGGGTAAGTAATCAAGGGAGAAATTCAGTAGACCGTCCAAAAGCAGCATGATGGAATCTTCATCTCCATCACAGTTCCTCCTCTTGGCCGCGTGGAAAAAAGGATGCGCATAACACACATCCCCTTCCGTATACCCAATTATTCGCCCCAATATGCCTCCCGACGTGTGAGGTGCAAGACCTATGACCAGTGCTCCTATCAGGTCACTTCCCGTATTGGCTTTGTAAAATGGATCTAGGCCATAGAATTTCTGCAGCAAGTCGTCCACGAAATTTGAAACCTTGAGCAAATAGTTTCCAGCTTTGACGCTAGGAACGATGTCCTGAGGGAATATCTCTATGGTCTGGGAAGAATCTACCAGATCCTTCCCCTTGTAGTCTTCTTCATAGCCAAGTTTTCTTGCCGTTTCAGGGGATAATCCGATCTCTTCCAGGACAGCATGCGTTAAAGGAACATCAGACATATCGAATCTACAGGTTCCGTCTTTGAACGGATATATCGATCTGGTGGCTCTCAGAATTCCCTTCTCTAGGGGTTCAGGTGTCTTGTGAGATGAAGTGAGTCCCCTGACTCCGTTCACCTTCTTCGGAATAGTCACGCCTAGAGATTCCCCTTTGCTCTTCAGCGTTTCCGAAATATTTACGTCGAATTCTCGTGTCCTGTCTGTAGGGGTGGTGTGTGATCCACAGGTCTCGCAAATATTCGTGAAGGTTACGTTGCCGCACCCAGGACACTGTCTAACCTGCATTTCAGTACCCAACAGTGCATCATACTGGTTTAAATCTCTCCGATTCTTCTGCACATTTCCTATTGGGAATAGAACGTGAACTGGTGGGTTCATTTTTCTTTCCTCAGCCTTTTCGGGTCGTCCCATTCTTGCCCCAATTCGCGTAATGCCCTTGGGATATACGGGAAATCCAGCAAGATCACTTATTGCCTTCATTACGTCTTCTCCGATTATTTTCCGATTCGCAATTATCTTGTTGTCCCTCACCTCCATCCCTAGGGGAACAATCAGGCTCCTGTAATTCTTGATCCTGATCTTGTCAGTCAATTCGAACTCACAAAGGAGATCGGCCAAGAATCTCTTGCTGAAGTCGGTCGAAGGCATTTCGAGTTTATCGTCTTTAATGACCGAATCGTTTTCAACAATCTCGATGAAGAGTTGGATGTCTTCAACATTAACGTCGTGCCAAAGATATGTATAGGCAGGATGTAGAGGAATTTTATGGGAGACGGATGCCTCAACTGCCCCCTTTTCATCTG
>JAKBNO010000080.1 GCA_021831005.1 Thermoplasmata archaeon | reverse complement strand
TGTGGGGGCGAGATAAATGCCTCTCACAATACCGAGGGAAGAATACATGGAAAAGGGACATACTGCTTGCGCGGGATGTGGAGCAGCCCTCTCGATGAGGTATATGCTCAAGGCAGCCGGTCCCAAGACTGCGCTTGCAATCCCTGCTTGCTGCTGGTCAGTAGTCCCGGGAGAGTTTCCGGCGACCAACCTGAAAGTCCCGTTACTTTACACACCTTTCGCGGCTGCCGGCGCAGCAATATCTGGTTTGAGAGAGGGACTTGATGCACAGGGGAAGGAAGACTACAATGTGTTTGCATTTGCAGGCGACGGAGGAACTGCTGATATCGGTCTGCAGGGACTGAGTGCCGCTATGGAAAGGGGCCACAACGTGATCTATATCATGTACGACAACGAGGCATACATGAATACCGGAATCCAGAGAAGCGGCAGTACACCTTACGGAGCATGGACGACTACGACTCCTGTTGGGATGAAAAGAGATTTCAAGAAACAGGACAAGAAGTTTGTAGCGGACATCATGATAGCACAGAATGTTCCCTACGTTGCTACGGCTACGATCGGGTACCCGGAAGACCTGGAGAGAAAGATATCGATAGCCAAGTCGATCAAGGGCCCAAAGTTCATACAGATTCTCTCACCCTGTCCGCCGGGATGGTATCACAATTCGGCTGATACTGTAAAGATCTCCAGACTTGCGGTTGAATCAAAAGTGTTCCCTCTCTATGAATTCAGGAATGGTAAATTTTCTCTATTCAAACCAAGCAAGACAGCTCGGTTGACTGATTACCTGTCTCTGCAGGGGAGATTTGCACACCTGAAGGACGACGAGATCAAGGTGATCGAAGAATCGGTCAACGAGAGATGGTCATATCTCCTGAAAAAGGAGCAGTCGTAGAATGGAATACGACTTGCTTCTTGGTTCTGAGGGAAAAATAGAATTTCTCCTTGGAAACGAAGCAGTCGTAAGGGGATTGTACGAGGCTGGAGTGTCTGTTGCAGCAGCTTATCCAGGTACTCCAAGTTCGGAGATAGGCGATGTTCTCTATAAGTTATCGGACAGGATTGGAATAAAGTTCGAATTTTCTACCAACGAAAAGGTTGCTCTGGAGGTAGCTTCCGCAGCATCTGCTGGAGGACTGAGGTCATTCGTTTTCATGAAGCACGTGGGTCTGAACGTCGCGATGGATTCGTTCGTCTCACTGTCTGGAGCAGGGGTGAAGGGAGGCATGGTCGTCTTCTCTGCTGACGACCCTTCCATGCATTCGTCCCAGAACGAACAGGACAACAGATTCTTGGGAAAATTTGCACGGACCATAGTAATAGAGCCATCAAGCCCGCAGGAGCTCAAGGACTATATCGTTCACGCTTTCGATATTTCGGAAGAGGTTGGACATCCTGTCTTGATCAGGAGTGTCACTCGTATTTCGCACGTGAGAGCACCGGTTAGACTTGGAGAGGTGAAGAAAAAGAATGAGTGGAAATACAAGAAGAGTGCCTCATTAGTTTTGTTGCCGGAAAATGCCTACAAGGCACAGATGTCGATTGTGAACAGACTTGAAAAAGTCAGATCTTCTAAATATAACGCTATCCTGAACAGCGTGTACGGCGACTCCTCCACGCTGATAATTACGTCTGGAGCTGCCTACAACTACATAGATGAAGCCCTCCAGATGCTTAACGTGAAGGCTAGAATCTTGAAGATCGGACTGAGCTTTCCACTCGACCAAGAAATGATTCTCGGGGAGGTAGAGAAAGCCGAACGAGTTATCTTCGTCGAAGAAGGTGGTCCCTTCCTGGAGGAACAGGTTCTATCGCTCTGCGCTATTCGCTCGATCAACAAGAAATTCTATGGGAAGATTAACGGGAGCATTTCCACTTCATACGAAATGGATGTGGACCGTGTGGCAGGTTTTCTCTCCGAGATATACGGCATGCCATTCCAGACGAAAACCCAAAATTTGAATCTTCCAGAAAGAGCGCCAGTACTTTGTCCAGGTTGCCCTCACAGAGCAACTTATTATGTGGCAAAGTTGGCCATGAAACAGAGGGGAATCCAGAACGCTATCGTACCCACTGACATCGGTTGCTATTCCCTCGGATATTACGAACCGTATCAGCTCGGAGACTACTGCTTCTCTATGGGTTCTTCGATCGGCTCTTCTAGCGGATTCACGATGGAGGCAAAAGAGAGGGTCGTCAGTTTCATAGGAGACAGCACCTTCTTCCACGCTGGAATCCCTGGTCTCATCAACGCATACCACAACGATCACAACTTCGTCTTGGTCATAATGGACAATTACGTCACTGCGATGACCGGCGGAC
Source organism: Thermoplasmata archaeon (assembly GCA_021831005.1). Classification (GTDB taxonomy): domain Archaea; phylum Thermoplasmatota; class Thermoplasmata; order Thermoplasmatales. The sequence goes on along the minus strand of JAKBNO010000080.1, from coordinate 4,518 downwards.
AGCCTACCCCTGAAACGACCCCGCCCTTCAAGAGGGTAGACATCGAGAGCGTGGTGAGAGGGATCGGAATTAAGAACGTATACTCGATGGATCCTTATGACCTCAAGAATTCACTCGACACATTCAAGAAGGCCCTGGATTCCAACGAACTTGCTGTCATTATAAGCAAGAGGGAATGTGCCCTAGAAGTAGACAGGAAGAGAGCACCTTCTGAGGCGAAGGTCTTCCAGATAAACCAAGACAAGTGCAATCTCTGTTACAACTGTGTGAAGAATTTCGCTTGCGCTGCCTTTTATGTGGATGAGGGCAGAGTGTACATCGATCCCGAACTGTGCGACGGTTGCTCAGTCTGTTCAGAACCACTCGTCTGTCCGTTCAACGCCATCGAGGTGAAGCCATAGTGGTCTCCTTGGTCTTGGCTGGCGTAGGAGGACAGGGAATAATAACGGTAGCGAACATAGTTGGGAAGGCAGCTTTGATTGAAGGTAAGAATGCTCTAATGACAGAACTGCATGGCATGGCACAGAGAGGAGGAAAAATAGTGGTAGAAGTCAGGATCGGAGACTACAAGAGTGCCATCATCCCAGCAAGATCTGCGGATATCATGCTCGCATTCGAGGAACTCGAGGGGGCCAGAAACCTATCGAAATTGAAAGAATCCGGGGTGATACTGTTGAACAGAAGAATGATACATCCCGTTTCCCTCACAATGAAGATACAGGATTACCCTGAAAGGATCATTGCAGAGGCACTGAGCAAGTACAAGACGATCAACGTGGAGGCAGACCAAATCGCAATGAACCTGGGAAACAGGAGGGTAGCTAACACTGCCATGGTCGGTGCGACTTTTTCGACCGGGCTGCTGAACCTCAGGGAAGAGAGCCTGATAACCGCAATCAAGGAATCGTTACCGGAAAAGCACTGGGACATCAACACGAAGGCGTTCGAGCAGGGTAAAATTCTCCCCGCATTCGAGACGGCAAAGGTCGCATGAAAATAAACATAATTGGCGCAGGTTCGATGGGCATAGTTCTGTCTTACTTTCTCCACAAGAAAAACGAAGTGGTGCTGACGGTTAGGAGTGGGGAAAAGAAGTACTACGAAGGGGGTCTCGTATTGTGGGACAATGGGAAAGAGGAGAAGTTTGTCGTAAAAATCTCAGAGGGAATAGAGGACTCCGATCTCACGATAATTGCAGTAAAGTCTTATGACCTGCAAGGGGTATATGCGAGCTATAATCTCAAGGGTAACGTGATCCTAATCCAGAACGGGCTGACCCACATCAGCACGGAAAGAGATGGAGTTTTGAAAATATATGCGGTCACAACCTGGGCCTCGAAGAGACTATCGAAGGGAGTTGCTGAACTCACTGGAAAGGGTTACTTCAGACTAGGAAGCAGGTCCGGAGAGATTGACCTGAGATTTTTGAGGGAATCGGGAATTGAAGCTGAATGGGTGAATGACATAGAACTGGAACTGTACAGGAAAGCTGCAATAAACGCAGTGATAAACCCCATAACATCCCTATTCGGCGTGAAGAATGGACAGCTACCGCGTGTTAAAGAGCTGTGGAGCATAGCATCGGCTACCATCAATGAGCTTGAAGAACTATTTTCGAAAATGGGTTACAGACTGGAAGTTGAGAAGAACGTTTTGGAGACCTGCAAGGTTACTGCCGACAATGATAGCAGCATGCTTCAGGACATAAGACAGGGAAAGCGGACCGAGATCGATTCGATAACGGGAGAACTGATCTCGCTTGGCATGAAGAATGGAGTTGATATGAAGACCAACGTCTTCCTTTACGATTCCATAAAATTTCTGCAGTCCCACCAGAGCAGCAAGAACAATAATTTCTAAATGTACCGTAGCTCAATGACTTCCAATTCTCACGGGATACTTGTCATTAAGGCAACCGAGGCACAGATTTTCTTTTCCTAGGTTAGTAGCCTCAATAAGTCCTTCCAGGGAAATGTAGCGAAGACTGTCGGCCCCTAGTTTTGCATTTATTTCCTTGATGCTCCGGTTTGCGGCGATGAACTGGTCCTTTGTTTTCATGTCTATTCCGAGGTAACAGGGAAAACGCACTGGTGGACACGCTATCCTCAGATGGACCTCTTTCGCACCATATTTCTTCAGCATCTTTACGATCTTTCTGGTGGTGTTCCCCCTTATGATACTGTCATCGACCAGGACTACTTTCTTTCCCCCTATCAGCTGTCTTATCGGATTCAGTTTTATGTCGAGCTCACTTTCCCTACCCGCCTGCTCTGGTATGATGAAAGTTCTGTCCACGTATCTGTTCTTGATTAGTCCTTCCGTGAGTGGTATTCCTGATTCTTCGGCATATCCCTGCGCGTGGGTTCTTGCAGAGTCAGGAACCGCAACTACGCAGTCGGCTCCCTTAACTGGACTCTCCCGAGCGAGAATCCTGCCGAGTTCCATCCTTGTCTCGAATACACTCCTTCCATCAACCACGCTGTCAGGTCGTGCAAAGTAAACGTACTCAAACATGCAATGAGCGGTCTTCGAAGATTCGTTGTACATGAAGGAATCGATTTCATTCTTCTTGATTTCCACTATTTCTCCGGGGCGGACATCCCTTATCATCTTTCCGTTGAGCTGATCGAACACCACGCTCTCTGATGCAGCGCCGTAACCAAATTCTGTCGTCCCAACTACCAGTGGCCTGATTCCATTTGGGTCACGCGCAACGAAAACACGCTGATTGATCATTAAGTTTAGAGAGTATGCTCCAACCAATTTTTTGAACGTGTTCTTCATTGAGAGAACAGGATCAGACGTTTTGGAGAGTTCAATCGAGAGCAATTTCATCACGACTTCTGTATCAGAATTAGTTGCAAAGGAGTACCCCTTGCTCTCAAGCGACCTTTTGAGCTGGGGAGCATTGACTATCTCACCGTTGTGTCCGATAGCTATCTCAAACTTTCCGATGTTTGCGTACAGGGGCTGGGCATTCTCGAGTGTGGAAGAGCCTGCCGTGCTGTACCTGATGTGCCCTATACCTATACCAGTATCTTTCTCTATCTTCACGCCTGAAAAAACTTCGTTGACAAGACCCATTCCCTTATAGTTCTTGAGGACTTTTCCGGTGTTTATAGAAATTCCGGAAGATTCCTGTCCCCTGTGTTGGATTATCCTCAGTGACTGCACTAACCTGTAACCGACCGGGATGCTCTCCGCAAGAGCTACAATCCCGCAGGATTCACCTAGACTTCGCCCAGTTATAACTTCTGATCCGTGAGTCTGGGTATCCACAGTGTGCACACCTTTTATGCGTTACGTTGTAAGAATGCTGGCCACATCTTCTACACTTTATATGGACTTTTATCCTGTTTCTCCTTCCCATTGAAGGGGTTCCTCTCATCTTATATCGCCTCCGAAGGTGAAATGTAGACTACTACGTCTCCTCTGACTATCATTATGGGGAATGTCCCCCTGCTCTTGTTTTCCACTACCTCCTCGGCATTCTTGATGACAAGGTTGAGGTGTTGGTCATAACCATCCAGCAGTCCTCTATACTCTCTGTTCCACTTAACCTTGACCAGTACGTACTGGTTCAGGCTATTTCCTAGAACGTTAAGAGGACGTAGCTTGCCTTCCATGGAACCAGATTGTTACCTCATATATAATTGTGATTAGTTTGGCGTCGGGCTGATAGTGTTGGTAATACTGGGGGAAAGCCAATATTCGTCCACTTGATTGAACCGTTCGTTCATCGGTGATATTTTTTCCCCGATCTTTAGTTCAACAGACCATCTGGGTTAAGAACACGTTATTTGGATTGGAGAACTTGATTTGAAGTGAGAGAAGAAAGCATGAAAACCCCAACGGCAAAGAAACTAATAGGGAGGGAGGAACTAGACGCTCTTCTTAAAATCAAGACATTCTCAAAGATTGCCATGGTTGGTTGTGTTATAAGTCTGGTCTTATTCCTGGACCTCATCCTTTCGTAAGGTCTGATCTTGAGAGACGAATATGCGGCCAACCATGGATATGCTTTTCTGACACCTGGCCTGATCATTATGGCTGTCCTCTTGGCTGTATATATCGTAGTTCAGCTGTTATCCTTGCTGTATCTAAGGTCCGGATATGGACTGCTCAAGGGAACCTTAGAAACTTTCAGAACACCGTATGACGGAGTTATTCTATACTTCGCAGGTACCATCATCGAAGCCATTTTTGGAATCGTGATCATGGGTGCCGAGTGCCGTTGCTTCCTCCACTTGATAGACGGGTACGACCTTTTGTAGTGGTTGATCGTATTTTTGGCACAATGTTGACTTTCATTGGACTTGTTCTGGGACTAACTGTGGGCTCATTTCGCCTGAAGCCTCATTTTGGAAGGTCCACATTCGGTCACGCGCGGATTTTGTTCACTTTAGGATTGATCTTCCCCCTCTTCAGCATCATTGGTGCAATACTGCTCTACCGGAGGATTAGCTCTCTTTACTTAAAGGGTTTAAACTGTTACCACCAAAGACTGTATTATGCTCT
>JAKBNO010000061.1 GCA_021831005.1 Thermoplasmata archaeon | reverse complement strand
GGTCCGGGTGAGAAACCATTGCGGGATGTGAAAGCATCTCCTGATACATGAATTCGTCCTTTTCGGTTATCATAAAGCAACCGTCGAGTACCATCACCCTCCCAAAGAAATCTGTGTCGAAAATGTCAATTTTTTGGTACTTCGACTCTTTCGAGAATAGGTGGGACTTGACTCTCAGCCCAAATTTCACATCTTCACTCTGAAGTTCAGAGAACCAGAAGTCTACCTTCATGACTCTTAATATTGAAGACCAAAATAACCTTTATCGATGTGAGCCCTCTTTGTCACCTTAGGAGCGCTAAAACGAGGATAATAGAGAACCTTTATGAATTAAGATGCGATTACGGGACGCATTATAGGTGAAACGATGATGCAACAATCTAAGAGCGAAAAAAAACCCGAAGAACTCGACCCCTTTAAAATTGCACAAAAACAACTGGACGAAGCTGCCAAGATAATGAAACTGGACCCCCAAGCACTCGCGATTTTACGCGAGCCGATGAGCATGGTACAGGTTCAGATCCCGGTGAGAATGGATGATGGAACTACTAAAGTTTTCACTGGATTCAGAGTTCACTATAATTTTGCGAGAGGACCTACCAAGGGAGGAATTCGATTCCACCCTCAGGAAAGTCTATCAACGGTTAAAGCACTCGCAGCATGGATGACCTGGAAGACTTCTCTGGCAGACATACCGTACGGTGGAGCGAAAGGCGGAGTCATATGCGATCCAAAGAGTCTGAGCGTCTCAGAGCTTGAGAGACTGTCAAGAGGGTACGTTAGGGCGATAGGGGAATACATCGGACCTGATATCGATATACCGGCCCCCGATGTCTATACGACTCCACAGATAATGGCTTGGATGATGGATGAATACTCGGTGATGGAGGGATACAATGTCCCGGGAGTCATAACAGGTAAGCCCCTTGAGATAGGTGGATCACTCGGGAGAGGAGATGCAACCGCAAGGGGAGGAATGTTCATACTGAGAGAGGCTGCTAAACACCTCCACGTTGACCTAGCAAAGGCAAACGTCGCTATCCAGGGATTTGGAAATGCGGGTGAGTTTGCGCACAAGCTGGTCACAGAAATGTTCCATTCAAAGGTAGTGGCTGTTTCTGACAGCAAGGGTGGGATATACAATGCAGATGGGCTTGACTTCGAGGCAGTGAAAGTTCATAAGATGAAGACTGGAAGTGTTGTTGGATTCAAGGGAGCAAAGGAGATCTCAAATGCAGACCTTCTGGAACTCAAAGTTGACGTACTCATTCCATCTGCCCTGGAGAATCAGATCACTTCAAAGAATGCTGCCAATGTCAAGGCAAAGATTGTCCTTGAGCTGGCAAATGGACCGACCACGCCAGATGCGGACGAAATCCTTGTCAAGAACAAGGTGTTCGATATCCCTGACTTCCTAGCAAACTCCGGTGGAGTCATAGTTTCTTACTTTGAGTGGGTACAGAACATCAACGGATTCTACTGGGACCTGGACGAAGTGTACAGCAAGTTGGACAGGAAAGTGTCCAAGAGCTTCTGGGAAACCACTGAGACAATGGTCAAGTACAACACGAATCCCAGAATGGCAGCGTACATCCTGGCAGTAGATAGAATCGCAAAAGCAATGAAGCTTCGCGGCTGGTACTGATTATCCAGCCCAGTTTGATCCTTTTATTTTTTCTCCCTCTTTTCTTTCATTCTTTAAAAATTCGAGTTTATAAGAATCGGTTACCTTTTTGACTTCCTTTTCTCCGTACTATCAACTAGATTTATGGCTTCTGCGAACTGGATCTTGTTACCGAACACGATTCCTAGGAAATTTATGATCACGGCTAAGAGGACCAGACTCACTGATCAGTATCTAATTCCTTAGACATCACAATGTTCGTGATCTTGTACCCCGACTTCTGATAAAGATTGATGGCTATTGTGTTATGCCCGAATACCTGGAGAGAGACTTTCTTTTGTCCCCTTTCCTTAAGCTCCCTATCGAGTGCATTGAGTGCCTCTTTCCCATATCCCTTTCCTCTGTACTGTTCGTAAATAAGAAAATCCCAGATCCAAGGTGAAGAAGTCTGGTCGCCGTACTTTCCCCACCCAACCCAGATCATACCCACATTTCTTCCGCCAACGTTATCCTTGATTGTAAAAAGAAATTGGTCTTCTGTGTCAACGCCGTTTGGAAGAAGATCGGCGAAACTTTCTCTTGATCTTTGAATGGAATCTTCCTCACTCCAATTGCCGGATTTCACCTTTTCATTTGCGTAATTTTCAATTGCAAATTGAAGGTAGGCTTCAAGTTCCCGCTTGCTCATTTTTACGAGTTCTATCATTCCATTTAAAATCCATCTCGGGTTTATTTGATTTGTGCATATCCAGGAAATACGTTTCATTCTCGATACGAAAATCACAGTTTAAGGATACTTAAAGGATAAATATGGATCAACAATTACTTCATTGGACTATGAAATATATTCCCTTTTCATACATAGGAGGTCACCTGATGGAAATTCCTGTAAAGCTGGAAGGTGAAGACTTCAATTTCCTACTTGACACCGGTATTGGGCTAACGGTGCTTCTCAAGAGTTTTGCTGACGAAATGGGACTGGAACCGATAGGGGAATTCTCGGGCCGGAGGATGTCTGGACAAGAGGTGAAAATTCCTTTGGTACGATTTCCAGAAATTGAAGTCGGAGGACTAGTGAGAAAAGACTTGGAAGTAGGAATATACGAACTAGGTGGGCTTCCTCCTGCATTCAGTAAGATCAAAGGAATCCTTGCAGTAAATTACTTCCAAAACAAAATCTTGACATTTGATTACACTCATTCTTTGATTCTCGTTTCTGAAGAACCAGTTAAATGGGAAGGCACCGGTGAAGGGGCAGTCATACCTATTGATATTGAATATAATGGGCCCACTATCACCATCTTCATTAATGCTACCCTGCCGAATGGTGATATCGTGAAACTAGAGGTAGACACAGGATCAGATGTGCTTATCTTGAATTCAAAGTTCATGTCCAGACTTGGTGTTTCTCCAGAAGATCCCAACGTCAAGGTCTTCACGGGTACAGATGAAACTTCGTATAGTTATAAGAGATACTCTTCTGGGATAAAGGGCAAGCTCGAAATTGGCTATGCGTCAAGTATTTTCCAAGAGAACCCCCGGGTTGTGTTTCAGGACATTATTTATGATGGGTTGCTGGGAAATGATTTCCTAAAGAGGTTCACTGTGGTGTACGACTTGGATCATTTAAAGATGATTTTCTACAAGACCTGATTGGTAGTTTAAGAGAAACTAAATTCATTTTTTCAATTTTTTCATTTTTTACAATGGTCTATAAAGTTCAAATATAGTTAGACTGATCTTTAGCCATGTTCCGAGCAAATCCAAAGCATTCATATCTTATGGAAATGGAGGAATTCAACTCAATATTATTGGAAGACTTCGTCAATAGTTACGGGAAGACTTTGTTACTTCTCGGGGACGGCGTCTTTGTTGACGCCCATTATTTAAAGAGAAAATTGGGAAACCAACTGTACATACAGAGAATTCTCAACATGTATCAGTTCCAGAAGACCATTGTAGAGGATTTTTACTACGACGATTTCTCAATTTTCATAGTCGTAAGGTTGTCTGAGCTAAAGGAATGGAAAGAAGACGTGATGCTCAACATATCAAACTCCCTAGAAGGGATATCGCGAAGGACTGGAACGCCGAACATTCTCTATTTAGTAGGAGACGAGGAATTCAGACCATATTGGCTGGATCACGTTTTCCACAGGAAAATACTGGAGGTAGTAAAGAAATGGGAAGAAACACCCCTAGCCTTAGAATGGAAATAGAGAGCATAACGGAAGAGATAAGGAAAGCGGAGAGGTTGATGAAGAGTGCAGATAGGGAGATAGTCGAAGACTTCATCAAAAAGATAAAACTTCACATTCCTGAGGCTTCTATAACCAGCCTTGACCCATATTTCACGTTTCTCATTTTTGCCCTATTAGAAATGAAGAAAGAAATGAAATGATAGTAGATGCATGGGGTGGAAATTCTCTTTTCACCATCGACGAGAACAAGAAGATAAAGAGATGGAACTATGAACACACCATTTACGTTGCTGGAGATCGCCTGGAAAAGATCACCGACGAGATAGACCTAGTACCATGGATAACGTGGAAATTGGACGAACGACGGGACATTTTCTCCAGCATGAAGGTTGTGAGCTTAACTCTGCCTCCAAACAGAGTGAATGATCTGATTCTTGCAATAGAGAAGATAGGAAATTTCAGGGATTACAAGATCTACAATGCAGACATAAACATCGTCCAGTCGTTCATGGTCAAAAACGATCTTCACTTCTTCAATGATGATGGGAGGATGGATTTCGACATACCTGATCTCAACACTCTGGATATAAAATTCATAGATGGCTTGGAAGAGATTGAGATCGATGGTCAGCTGTTCACAAACATTCCCTCGTCCCTGGATTACTTCTTTTCGAACATGACGGATGCAAACCTGATAATTTCTGAAGGGGGTGATAGGTATTTTCCTCAATTCTTCACGACTGCCAAGGTTCATGGTTATTCTACCAAAACTTCTAGGAGTAGGGAAAGGACCTTCACCTCTTATGGAAGGATCAACCACAGGGCCAGTGGATTCATTATTTACGGAATCCCGCACATAGACAGAGATACGTCCTTCATATTCAGTGAGGGGGGACTGGAAGGCCTAGCTACCATATCTAAGATTACCTCTCTACCGCTCTTCCATTCTGCCAGGATCACCCCGGGAACTGCCGTATCATCCTATGAGGTGAGGAAATCACTCGAGAAGGGAATAATGATACCTCTCTACAAGGAAGATCACGAGATGATAAAGGACCTAGACACGTTTATCAGCGCCGATAGGGGTGGGCTCTACCTTCAACCGGTGCCCGGCATCTATGAGAGAGTGTTTGAAATAGATTTCAGTTCGATGTACCCGTCAATAATAGTGAAATACAACCTCTCACCCGAGACCATAAACGTGAATTGCAAGAATAAATGGAGGATAGAAGACCTGGGTTACGATATCTGTATGGATAAGAGAGGTACGCTCTCAGAATTCCTGTCGGATCTTCTGGAGCTTAGACTTTATTACAAGGCAAGAAAGAACTCGGACGAGAGGTACAAGAGAAGGGACGCTGTGCTAAAGTGGTTGCTGCTGACATCATTCGGCTATACGGGATACAAGAATGCAAAGTTCGGCAGGATAGAGGTCCACGAGTCGATAACCTGTCTCGGTAGAAGGATACTGACTGAGAGCGTGAAGATTGCAGAGGATGAAGGGTTCGGGACAATACACGGGATCGTTGATTCTCTATGGCTCCGGGGTACTGGGGATATCAACAGAGTGATGAATAAGATAGAAGAGATGAGCAGGCTCAATATCTCACTCGAGGGTTTCTATAAGTGGATAGTATTCCTTCCAGCCAGAGATGGAAGTGGTGCCCTCAACAGATACTTTGGTCTTATGGACAGTGGAAAATTCAAGGTCAGGGGGATAGAGCTTCGGAGAACGGACTTTCCAAACATATGCAAGAAGATGCAGGAAGACATTCTGAAAGTTTACTCCAAGGTATCAAGAATTGAGGACTTCCCGGGACGTTACGATGAAATCAGGAGAATATACGATTCTTACAAGGACAGAATAGTCAACGGGAGGGTGGAAGATTCCGACCTGAAATTATCTATAATGGCTACCCGCAGACCCGAGCAGTACAAAGTTAATGGCATAAGGAAAAAGGCTATAGAAAGGGCAAAGGATGTTGGACCAGGAGACAAGGTATCAATGTTTGTCATAGATGAAAGTAGAGGCTCGGTAGATATAGGAAACCTGGAGAACAGATACGACAAGAATTACTATCTCAGGAAGCTTGAAATGGCCTGGGAGAGTATTTCATACCCCTATAGACATCAACCTATAATACACCAGAGGAGTATGGAAGATTATGATACAAATTGAAAATATATCAGAAAATGGAGAGGTATACACTGGAGTGAAGATAGAGACAAAACCAGCGCCGATAGTTCTGATAAATGGAAAACGAGGATTCTTGATGTGTGGCATTCTCAACATGGAAGCGGCAGACAAGATAGGAGCTATTGCTGCGTCCATTTCAGGTGTGAACACCTTTGATGACCTCCTAAACAAAGAGGTAATGAAAGTAAGTACTAAAGCGAGAGAGGCGGGAATAAGGGAAGGAATGAAGGGGCGGGATATTCTAAAATACCTCTGAAGAAGGGGATTAGACAGTTGGGGGTCAAGTGTTATATATTCTATAAACACTCAGAACCTGATGGAGAAGAAAAATGAACTATACGAGTGCGACAAGTGCCACCTGCATTACAGTTCTAAAGAACTTGCTAGGAAGTGCAGCGAGTGGTGCACTACGCACCCAAGTTGTAATTTAGAAGTGATAAAATTTTCGGTTGAAGCACAAAGAGATTCTGAGCTCAAACTCTAAATTTGGCAGTCGTTCTCCAACTGAGTAGGTAATGGGCTACAGATTTGATGGTAGAACCTGATTAATAACCCTTAGCGGGTTGTCCCATAGTACCCTCTGTGCATTAGAACCTAACAACTCTGCAAGCTCGCTGATTTTTGAAACACTCTCGAACCCCTTTGGGGTATTCTCTATTCCCAAGAAGTCCGTTCCCAGAGCAACGTGATCCCATCCAAAGTTGTCCCCTACGTACTCCATATGCTTAATCAGGTCTGCAATGGACGGTTCCTGACTCAGTGTCGTTCTAATTGCGGTAATACCGATGACACCACCCGTTCTTGATATTGCAGCGAGAGAGTCATCATCCAGATTTCTAGAGTGGTCAAATACGTGTTTGGTATTTCCATGAGAGGAAATGACTGGTTTCTTTGAAAGACTGCAAGTATCTAGTATAGTGTTTCTGCTTCCGTGAGCGACATCTACCAAAATCCCCTGCTCGTTTGCTATCCTTATCAGCTCTTCTCCAGAT
>JAKBNO010000059.1 GCA_021831005.1 Thermoplasmata archaeon | reverse complement strand
TGACTCTTTTCATGTCGTAGGGGTGAAGAAAGAGGCTAGCCCCAAGTATGACTGCCCTGTAATTTCCTTGAATCTTTGAAAGCTTCTCATAATCGATCTTCCACCCCTTCATCGGTATCTCCTTACTTTCAATTCCCATCAACGAAGGCAAGAAAGGAGGAGTATAACCATCGTAACCTCCCTTTGACATTGGGATGTAAAGGAACCTGTCTCCCTTCTTGAGGAGACTCCCCAAAACTTGCATGGCTGCCAGATGCCCAGCAATCGGTCGAACATCAGCAAAGTCTGTTCTGAACGCTTTCATCGCCAGTCGTTCCACTTCTTCCACTAGTGCCTCCGAATGCTTCGTACCTGCGTAGGCATTGTGTATCTTCTGTTCCCTGTAACTGGAATCAATTACGAGTGAATACCGTTGTTCAAAGTCAGAAGATAAGGCTTTCAGTGCTTTCCTAGGGATGGTGTTTTCTGAAGGTTGAAGTGCAAGAACACTCTTCCTGAAGTTTTCCTGCTTCAAAATTATCTCGGAAACCCCGGCCATGATTTGGAATGCTAACCGATATTAGTTCTTTTTTACCTTCAGATCTAGGACGGCGTGGTCGTGTGAAGGAGAATAACTCTTTACCTTCCTGACCTTGACTTCCACGATGTTCTTCCGAGCCTCATATCTTTCCCTCACGGTTTCCATCTCTCCCCTGTTGATCAATTGATGCAGGTGTATGGTTCCTTCTCTCTTCAGATACGACATCGCCTTCCTAAGATATTTGAAAGACTCGAAGTGTCCCATCAATATTCTGTCTGCAAAATCTTTCATATGAAGTTCTGCGGAATCTCCCAGCATCGGTACAAGATTCTTTGTGCCGTTAAGTTTCATGTTCATTATCAGGTAGTGGAACGAATCGGGATTAATCTCACATGAGTATATCTTCTTCACCCTGAAAGAAAGAGGCACAGAGAAGTAACCGATGCCTGCAAACATATCCAGCACCGTTTCATTTTCGTTCACTATTCCAGACAACAGATGCCTCTCCTTCTTATTGCCCTTCGAAAACATGACTTTCTGCGGGTCCATTGTGTAAAAGATGCCGTCTTCCCTCTGTACCACTTCGGTATGTATGCCAGAGATCATCTTGACGATGGGTGTCCTTTGAACGGTTTGTATTCCGGTGTATTTATACACCGACCAAAGTTTGAATGAGGATTGCATCAAATGGCCGAATGATTTATCGTCCTTGCTGAAAGAATCTTCTTCCCTGATGACCATCGCCTTACCGATTATCTCGTAATTCTGGTGAAACCTTTCTTTTGAAATACCGAGTTTTCGGGATACAATATTTATCGCGTCATTTCTCATGATTTTCCCATCGTGCCATGTACATCCAAGTGATTGCCCCGATGATTGGTGCAATAACCGAAAGAAGAAACATGTTCGAAAGTCCATATCGAAGGTTGAGAGATGCAACTATGACAGGGGCCGTGATCCCTCCTATGTTCCCCCAGAAATTCATCCATCCGCCAATAAAAGAAGAGCTCTTCTCTCCGCCCAGTCTGGTGGAGAGACGCCAGGATGCAAGCAGTATCGGATCAAGGAAGAAGAGGGAGACAATTACGAACGCGAGAAAGGTAAACGGGCTCCTAGAAAGAGCCATCCCGATGAGCGTTATTGCAATAATGATGTATGCAATTTCAGATATCAGCGCATCTCTGTTTATTCTATCCATGTAAAGCCCAAACACTATAGAACCAATTGCCATCGTTATCCAGGGAAGAGGTCCAAACAACAGATTATTCGATTCAATTGCGAACCTTTCCTTGAGGAAATAGGGGTACCAGGTGAACATCACGTAGAAGAAGTAATCGTAGATGAAGAATGAGAATCCGAACAGGATGTACCTCTTTCCCAAGAGCGAGGACCACCTGACTTTCTCAGGAGACCCAGCGTAACCAATCCTCATGAGCAACAGAACGGTGCCAGCCGCTATACCAATGACGCCGAAGACCATGAAGGGCAGGCTTGTGCCGACTCCAGTATAGTAGAGTCCCAGCGTTGCAAACGGAATGATGGCGGGAGACAGATCAGAAACTGCAGACACAACTCCCGATGCCCTTCCATATTCTCTGTCGCTGTAAAATAGTCTCGTCAGATATATTATAGATGGGAAAACAGGACCCTGCGCCAATCCCATGAAAAATGCTATTGTGACGGCAGCAGTGAAAGATCTTGTCAGGGGTAGAATCAAAAAAAGAAATGACCAGGAAATCAATGAAATCCCAATGATTTTGGACGGGCCGAATCTGTGGGCATAGCTCCCCCCGGGAAGCTGAAAAATAGTATAACCGATGTAGAAGGAAGAGAATAAAATTGAAAAGATAAGAGTGGAGGTAAGGTGGTAATTACCCATCAGTTGATCGTATAGGGTGGACATTACATATCTGTCACCAAGAGCTAGAAAACCCGCGAGGGATCCTAACGCTACAACACTTACCTTGCCATTCATATTATGCCATTTTCTTTCAATTTCTCTGGTAGATACGTGTCGGTGGCAAAGTCCAGACCATACTTTGCGAGTGCTTGTTGCTCCGCCTTCTTTCCTAGCTTAAGCATCGTTTCAATCTCCCCTTTCCAGAAGGGTATGTTGAACCGGGGGTCCTCCAGCTCTGCATGAAGTGCTTCGGTGTCCTTGTCCGTCAACTTGTCGGTTGGCAGATCATAATTCACGATGTCACTTGCAGTGATTCCTATGAATTCAGAAGTAGGAGTGGCAAGGATGTCAGAGATATGGGCGGTCTTTATGGCCCCATAGGCCACAGAGGCAAAAATCCTGAAACTCCACGGGTCCCCATCCGTGAAGACCACGATGGGCAGACCAAGTTCCTTGTTCAATCTGTTGAGGAGTCTCTTGGTTGATCTGGAAGGTTGCCCCTTCATGTGGACTAGGAGTGAACGCATCTTTTCGTCGAACCTGTTTTCCACAAGCCTATCAAACATACCTCCAGTCTCTATCGCGAGTACAAAATCAACATCGCTCGAAACGAGGCTTACCTTCTCCTTTTCGACGTTGTATGGAATAGTATAACCACCGTCCCCCACGTCGTCTCTGCAGTTGATTTTCTTCTTATCTCCCTTTCTGTTCAATTCCGTGAGTGTGAGATTTCCGATAACAGAAGCTCCGCTCTCCTCTGGCCTGAGTCTCATCTCCTCTCTTAGATAATTTGTCATCACTTCAAGGTCTTCCACCATCAGATCTGATTCGTCCTGGCTCTCAAATTTCCCCAGGTTCCATCCCTCAGAAATGTAGTACATCTCCCTCAGAGTTGAGGTCTTCAGCCCCTGTGTCATCTCATCAACAAAATCAATGATGTGCAACATTTTGAGTATCCCCTTGGCCGAGCTCGCCTTTGATGCATACCTCTTGACCGTGTTGTTCCCATACTTCCACACCGAAGTCTTGGGGTCGAAAATGATGTTCTCCTTGTTTCTCGACTTCAACTCGACTTTGGGTATCTGTCCGTTTTTCATCTCCTGGTAAATCTGCTTTACAATCGTTTCCAACTTTTCATTCATCGCTAAACACCTTCGGGAGTGAGTATGCCCCAAGGAGAATTGGTTCAGGCAGGTCCACATAGATCTCCGTGGAACTAATTATCTCCTTCGAGAAATTGAGCTTGACCTTCTGGAAGGGCTTGAGGTTCTTTACACTCTCCGTGAATCGTTCCTCTCCCTTCAAGACTACTTTGAAACTATGTGTCTTCTCGGTGTAATTTTCAGCAAACAGTTCTCCATTGATTTCTCTAAACGCTACCACGCCCATCACCTTTGATATGATGGGGGTGATATCCGGGGGTTCAAGTTTTAGGATCTTCCCGCTCTTTTGGGCAATCTGAGGCAGGATGAGCTCAATGAGTGCAAACTTTTCCTCTACCTGCCCTTTGTGCGCTTCCTTCTTCCTCATCGTCTTAATCTGCCTAGCAACACCCTTCAACATTATGTCCAGGGCATCCATTATTTCCGGAACGGTAGCAATGGCCTCCTTGGCTTCTGAAGTGAATGGTACCTTGGTGCTTGCAAGGTGCACTGCGACTATCAAAGGTCCCACCGGAATCTGGTCCTTCACAGGTTGTGAGAAGCCGTACTGGTTCCACGTAAGCGAAGATATCGCCCTAGTGATTGCACAGCTGCCGGACTGATAAAGCAAAGGCACTCTATTTGCAAACCTCAGGATTTTAATTGGGTCTTCCTTTGGCAGATCCCCTCCATAAATCGCAATCGCTTCCACAAGAAACGGATGACCGGAAAAGACAAAGGGGCCCTTAATGACAGGCTGTGAAAAATATGCGGGATGGTACTCCCTGAATGAATTAATAGCGCTCTTGAAAAGTCCTTCGGATCCTATGGGAGAGAGACAGTCCTTCTTTGGTTCCATGAACTCTGTTTCTTTTATTGTTTTCATCAATTCTTCGAAGTCGTCCCTCGAAAGTTTGTTAATTTTCTTCCCGTTCAATTTGCTTTTCTCCACTATCGTTTTCGCGACCTGCTTTGTTACCCTGGAGAATTTGTCTTCCAAGACTCCTTCTATCGTCTCCCTCTCATTGTCCTTGAAAATAGAGATCAACTCTCCAAGCTCAACTCCATGTGGATGAGGCTTGACGGCGATAGGAACCGGTGGAGGCTCGGAAATGCTCCTCAGTATGTCAATGGCCTTGTCGGGCAAGATCAGGTGGAAGGTGGAATGTGGATTGGCAATCGCAGTTTCTCTGATGTATTCCTCAACGGATTGTTTTCCGCTTACGTATTTTCCCTTCAACGAAATCACGATTCTAGTGCCGCTCTTCACATCCCATATTTCGGGAGTAACTGATATGGTGTGGGGAGAGTTTTTACGAATGTCGATCTCGAGAACGAAATGAAATGCGGTCATTTCCTTTTCGACTTTCGTGACAATTTCTGTTGGAATACCTGTGGTCTTTTGAGCATATAATATTGCAGCCGATATTCCGAGCCCCTGTTGTCCCCTTGATTGTCTCTCCTGGAAAAATCTGGATCCGTAAAGCATTTTTCCAAACGAATTCTCCACTTCAGTCCTCTTTATTCCGGGACCGTTGTCAATTATTTCAATCCTGAATTTTTCTTTCCCCAGTTCTTCGATCCTTACCGTGATCTCCGGAAGTATACCATTGTCAGCGCACGCATCAAGCGAATTGTCAACGGCCTCCTTCACTGTCATAAAGAGGGACTTCTGCGGGGAATCAAAGCCCAGCATCTGCTTGTTCTTATCAAAGAACTCAGAAATGCTGACTTCCTTTCTTTCAGGCTCAAACTCGGTCATATCTCTACAAATTTGGGATTAATTCTGTACTTATGTATGTTTGCAGAAAGCTTCTGGAAGAAGAATCGTGTCATCTCTGGCGAGTAGATGAGAAGGCTATTCACTCCCTTGGCCCCTGCCTCGATGCACCCCTCTACAGGCGCATAAACGCTGGCTTTGATCTTACCGAATTTGCAAATTTCAGATGCAAGGATTCCATAAGCACCTACGTATTCGATACTCTTTTCTTTCAAGATCCGGTTTAGTTTTCCTAGCTTTTTTGGTGTGAGGTCGTCAAAGTCTACCGTGAGCACGTAGAAATTTCCAACTTTATGATCTATTATACCCTCGATCTTTGAAATCCTAACCGGATCTCCCTTCTTAGCCCTGAAATCCGCCACACCATTTGAACCAGCTTTCTTTCTCCTGTAGGCGTAAAGCAATCCTTTGTTCATCGAAAGGCTTACTCGATCTCCCTTACCCAAGTCTTCTCCCGCAACCGCTTCACACGATGAAATTATTCCGGTATCCTCATAGGCATCCTCAACGAACAATGAAATGGTGGCAAGTATCTGTTGAAGAAATGCCACTCCTTCCGGAGTTGGGGTGTTTCCAGAATCTACGTATTTGAGTTTTTGAAGATTCTTGAGATACACCGACGCACCCTGTGGGGTAATCTTCAGATCGGTCGAAATCTCCCTCAACTTTCTCTTTCCCTTTAGAAGCTCTATTAGAATTAGTGCAAATGTTAGGTTTCCTTTTTCCCTAAATTCGTGGAAATCCTGCATTCAAATTCTCCCCTGTTTTGTTTTCAGACCCAGTTCAACCTGTCCAGCTCTCTGTCTTTCTTCGTTGCCTTCTTATACTGCTTGTAGTGTTCCTTGCAGAGATGAGCTTTCGTTCCTTTTGAATTAAGTGAGAAGATCTTTTCCACAGACTTTCTTCCAATTGTCCGAGCCTTGGGGTTGGAGCAACCCGCGACATCACACTGATCTTCCATGGTTATCGGATATTACACAAACTAATAGTTTTGTTGTTAGAAATGAGCCAACTCTGAATGGTGTAACTCAAAAAGGCTATTCTCGAGCCACATCCTCAAGGACAATAACACAGGTGTATTGATTTGGAAAACAATCATTTCTTATATCACATTTGAAGTGGAAATGCATGGTTCACAAGGCAGTTGTATATTTTGAGATAGGCCAACGACCCACAGAAAATTTCAAAATTCTACTCTGAAAGTTTTGGTTGGAAGATTGAAAAATCCGATATGGAAGCTATGGACTATTGGTTGATTAAAACGAGTCCAGATATGCAAACAGTTGGAGGGGGAGTGTACAAGAGGATGACTCCTTCAAATACGCCAAGAAATTAGATCGGAGTGGATGACACAGACAAGGCAATAGAAAAATTTGAAAGCGCGGGTGGCAAGCAGGTACACGAAAAGGCAGAGGTTCCGGGGAAGGATGGTCCTATATTGGAAAGGATCTAGAGGGCAATCTTGTCGGAATTTTCCAGGCAAAGCTAGAGATGTGGGCTCTGAGATCAATTGTTCAATCTTTTTCTTCTTATTTTTGATGTAAGAAAAGTCAACCAATTGACTATCATTTGATAACAGGATCTCGAGTCTGTTATCGAAGCTATCAAAGCGCTCTGCGCTGATAGAGCCAAGATTCCCTCGTGGGTGTAACACATGGAAGAGATGTTTCCCAGAGACATC
>JAKBNO010000083.1 GCA_021831005.1 Thermoplasmata archaeon | reverse complement strand
CTGGCCCTGAAAGGGGATATATCAAAGGCTAGATCGATGCTTGAAGAGGCAGTTATCAAGCAGGGAATTTCCGGGCAGGATGTAGTAGAGCAATTTCACCGCGTTGTTTATGATCTTCCGGTGGAGGATGAACTGAAGGCGGACATCCTTTATTCGTTAGGTGACATAGATTTCAGGATTTCTGAAGGTGCGAGAGAAATAATACAACTCGAAAGTTTTCTCGGGTATCTTTACAAGAAGGGTGCAAAATGAGGGGTGGATGCTGCGGTAAACGGAACTGTTTATGAGCGAGAGCTGAAACTGATACTGGCGGGAAACGAAGACAAGCTTGGGAAGGTTGGCTGGATAAGAGAGGATGTCAAGGAAAGAATAAAGTCCAGGCCTTTTCTAGTTGTGAGGGCAGCAGGCAGTCACGGATTCGATATAATCATCATTAGACACGATCTGAGCATTCCCATTGAGATCAAGAGTTCCAAGGAAAAGATACTAAACTTCTCTTCTTCTTCGGCACGTTCTCAGGAACAGGCAGAAGAATATGTGGAAATGGTATCAAAGACCGGTGTTATGCCGCTGTACGCATTCAGGTTAAAGAACGTCAATGGCGACCCTTGGAGAATTTTTACCTTTGACTCGCAGTATGAAGGAAGATACAGAATATTTGCAAAGAATATACCAAAATTAGAAGTCACTAAAGGAGGCTCTTATTCCATGAAGTGGGAGAAAGGCCTCCAGTTAACTTCTCTTTTAGAATATCTGTTTTGATGCTTGTAAAATCTACGACGTTGCTTCGACCAATTTCTCTTTCTGTACGCCCCTTGGGAACTCTACACCCCTCTCAACACGCTTGTACTCAATGCTGGATGGAGTCAGTTTACCAAGGATATACTCAAGAGCATTCTCCGCATTTTCCGTTGGACCACAAGTAAAGATGTCAAGTGCAACCAGTCCATACTCTGGCCATGTATGAAAGCTAAGATGTGATTCAGCAAGTAGTACAATGCCGCTCACACCGTTCGGTGTGAATTGATGATAATACGATCTGATTTTTGTGAGTTTACCGTACCGTACTGCAGATTCCACTATTTGTTGCATAGAATCTACCTTTGAAATTTTCTGAGGGTCAACGCCCTTGAGATCGCCTACGAGATGAATTCCTATGGACAC
Source organism: Thermoplasmata archaeon (assembly GCA_021831005.1). Classification (GTDB taxonomy): domain Archaea; phylum Thermoplasmatota; class Thermoplasmata; order Thermoplasmatales. The sequence goes on along the minus strand of JAKBNO010000083.1, from coordinate 5,883 downwards.
TAACTTGTCACCGATTCCTGTGAAGAGAGACTCATATATAAAGTTTGATTTTTTACCCCTAAAGAAAATACTGAATTAGTCACAATAAAGCGAACACAAATCGTAATTCATGTTTCAAACAATATTACATCCCTATATTCCCAGCCATTACGATTTACAGATAGTATTGAATTTAACGAATGTCATCCACGCATGATTTTGAAGTTTTAATCAAATTCGTAACCTGGTAAAAATATTGATTAGAATTCTTGAATAAGTTGAGAATTAGAATGAACATGAGGACTGTCCCTTATATAGTTCGGGCGAAAAGGTTAATAAGGCAATCAGTCTGCAGATGCTGAGCAAAAAGCTCTAGACAAAGGATTGGTAGTATAATATGGACGAATTTACAAAAGTGAAGGATCTCAACCAGGGATCCAAGAGAGTGACTGTTTTGGCAAAGGTTTTGAATGTTGGCGAGGCAAAAGACATACAGACAAGATACGGCGAACAGAAAAAAGTAACCGAAGCAGTCCTAGGCGACGAGACGGCAAAAGTGACAATGTCACTCTGGAATGAACAGGCAAGCCAAGTAGAAAATGGCGACAGCGTTGTAGTTGAGAATGGCTACGTAAGCTTTGTCAGGGGACACATGAGACTCAACGTCGGAAAGTACGGAGCAATAAAGAAATCCGATTCCGCAGTTGATTCTGTAAATGAGTCTCTCGACATGAGTGAGAAGGAATATCAGACCGATGAGGTCGATAGAAGACCCAGAAGAAGCTTCAACAACAACAGGAATTTCAGAAGCAGGTTCTAAACGGAATTTATTTTTCAATAATTCCGACGCAAAATTTTCCTTTTTTATCTTTTATTACAATTTCTTCAATGTCAAGATCGTATTGGAATATCATATCATAAACCCTTTTTAGACTCGGAAAATCGCAGATCTTACAGTTGAGCGGCTCTTTTAGCGATACTTCCCCGTTTCTGTAATGGAATGAGGTCAATGGAAGATTCTGACAATTGCTGCCGTACCTGAGTAGTGCAGTGCTATTGGTCAGTACCTCTACCCTCTCGTCTAGTCTTCTCGCAATAAACGGAACTCCAGTGTAGTTATTCTTGAATGTCTTAATGTGGCAGTCCTTGCAGAGCGTGACGAGATTCTTAGAAGAATCGGAACCTCCTGCAATTCTAGGTACAATGTGATGGACTTCGACCTCCACTCTCAGTCGGCTCACTCCTTCCTTGTCCTCTGAAATCATCGGTGCTTTTCCACAAATTCTGCACTTATATTCGTCCCTTTCCAATGCAATTAACTTTGCAGTGTTCCAGGAGATACTGGTCTCTTCTGCGCTTCCCGAACTGACATAGTCGTATACCTCCCCATATTGGGAGTATTTTCTGTTAAGTCTTTCCAGCCTTTCCTCAATGTTGCCTTTCATCGTCAATTCAATTTGAGGGTTAGATGCGCATTAAGATAATATGATTGTGTTTCCAATCGAAATGACATGAAATTGAAAACACGAGATGGAAAATTTCTGAACTATTGCTCAAGTCAAAGTAAATTTGTAACCCATAATCAGCAGCTTATTAATCGACAAAGAGCTCCTCGTTTTCCTACTTATATTTATTAGCTAGTTTTCATAAGAGGGTCGGATCAAAGTGAGTTTCACATTATCAGGCATTATTCAGTACTTTGTTCAAGAATCACTGGCATTGATGAGTAGTTTGGGACCTGCGGGAGTGTTCCTCCTGATGGTCCTTGAGGGACTAGGGCTTCCTTTCCCATCAGAAGTTATAATGGTATTTGCCGGTTTTCTCTCGGTTGGCAATGTTGGACTGTTCGTGGTTTACGCTTTGGCAGGCTCTGTTGGAGGGTTCGTCGGAAATCTGCTATTGTACTATATTTCAGTGTATGGTGGTAGACCGTTGATTCTCTTTATAGGGAGGTACGTCGGCCTGAAGGAGGAGCATCTCCAGAGAACCGAGAAGTGGTTCGATGCACGAGGAGAGTGGACGGTATTTTTCGGAAGATTTGTCCCCGGATTCAGGTCTTACATGAGCGTCCCCGCGGGAGTGTCAAAGATGAACGTTGTAAGGTTCTCTATTTTTACCTTCGCCGGATCGCTGATATGGTCTACTGCACTCGAGGCCGGTGGATATGCTCTCGGTAGGTCGTGGAACAAGCTGGTTCCGATAATAAGCACCGTTGGAACAGTACTGCTTGTGATATTCGTATTCGCATTCTTGGGATATTTCATCTACAGATTCTATGTGAAGAGAAAGAAGGAAGAAAAAGTTGGACCATCCGAAAATTCGCAACAGACAAAGGGGACTAAGTAGTTTCTCAGGTAGCTATATCTCAGAGGAATCCAAACGATATGAAGAAATATGCCACCAGAACGGCAGCGACTGCAAAAATAGCTCCCCAGTAAGTTTTGTTCCATGCGAAAACCTTACTTCCGTCGAGCGGCGGGAAAGGAATGAGATTGAATAGTCCGAGCCAGAGATTTATGTATACGAGGAAGTAGACGGCTGCATAAAATTCAAAATGCATTGGGACAAATAGAAGGACGGGCAACAGAGCAATTCCCATAACAAGGTTTGCTACTGGTCCTGCCATAGCTATCTTGCCTTCCCTTATCGGATTTCTGTAGCTGGCAAAGTAGACGGCGCCTGGTAGTGCGAAAAGAAAGCCAATGAGTCCAGTTACGATTGTTAGCACGAGTCCTAGGGGCCACATTCTAAACTCAGACCAGGCCCCAAAGTGAATCGCAGTGAATTTGTGGCTCATTTCGTGTATAAGAAAAGCGGTAATGGTCATCAAAAAACCTATTCCCAGCGCAGACAAGATCGGCAGCTTGAGTGGGACCCCATTCACTTTGAATGTTGTACGGTATATGATGAGGAAAAGAGCTACGGATAGGGTGACAACTGAAATGGCAATGTCTTTAACCTCTTTCTTAGAGAAGTTGCTCTTCTTGTAAGTAACGGTGTAGGTGGCCATCTGGCCATGAAGTCAATTTTAATATATAATCTGAGCAGTCTATTTTGAAAATACACAGGCGTCCTCACAAAATATTTATCAATCAATTTTGTCAATGGTTCAAGGAGATGGAAAAGAATGGTAAAACTAACTTGGTATGGCCATGCCGCGTGGCAGATTGATTTTAACGATGCCGTTGTGGTGGTCGATCCGTTCCTGAACAATAATCCAAAATCACCCATAAAGGCAGAAAATCTGAAAAAGGTGGATTTTGTGATAGTGACCCACAACCACGATGACCATCTTGGAGATGCGTTCGAAATTACCAAGAACAAGGGTGCCAAACTGATATCGATGTTTGAAAACGTCCTCCCCGGTTCGGAGAAAGGAATACCGGACGAAAACCTGGTAGGAATGAACATTGGCAACCAGGTAAACTTTGGTAAGATTAAGGTTGGTCTGGTCCCTGCGGTACACAGCGGTAACTGTGCAGGAGCTGTGATAACGGGGGACGGAGTGACAATTTATCACGCAGGGGATACTGGACTATTCGGAGACATGAAACTTATAGGCCAGATGTACAAACCAAAGGTCTCGCTGCTGCCAACGGGTGGATTCTTCACGATGGGACCGAAAGAGGCGGCGATGGCAGCAAGGATGATTGGGTCAGAAATCGTCATGCCTATGCACTATGGCACCTTCCCGCCAATCGACTCGAATCCAAACGAGCTTCGAGATGCGCTGGGAGACGAGTTCAAGGTTCCAATTATGAAACCGGGAGAGTCATTCATAGTATAACAAATAAAAGACAAAGGCTAAATTTCTTGATTTCCTATTCAGATGTGCCCACGGAAAACTATCTCGGTTTCGACATTGGAGGAACAAAGATCACTGCAGTACTTGCATCGAGCGAAGGTCGAGTGAAGAAAAGGTTAGAAGTTAAGACGAGGAAATTCAGAGGGGTAGCAGAACTAATCGACCAGATTCAGGTGACAGGAAAGCAGTTTGACCATTTTGATGAAGTGGGCGTTATATTCCCCGCACCTATTTCCAACAGTGGTATCTCGTTAACTGCACCCAACCTCATCGGATGGGATGAAGTCAACATTCGCAAAAGGTTGAAGCAGATCTTTCACAGGGAAGTGTTCATAGAGAATGATGCTACTGCCCAAGCTATATCCGTCAAACTTTTTGACAAGGGAAAGAAGTACAGGAACTACGTCTATATCGTAGTGGGAACAGGAATTGGAGGAGGAATATTTGTCAACAATGAAATCTACAGGGGTGGAAATGGATACGCAGGGGAGCTCGGACACACGGTAGTACTAGCGAATGGTCCACTATGTGGCTGCGGTCGGAGGGGCTGCATAGAATCTCTTGCCTCCGGGCGGTCGCTCGCCAGGAGAGCAATTGAAAATTCTAAAGAAGTGAGGAACTCCCCATTCTTATCTTCTATACCGCTAGAAAGGATTTCGGCGGAGGATATTTTTAGCGGACGAAAACTCGGTGACCCTTTCTGCACTTTCTTGGTGGATGAGACGGTGTATTACCTATCTGTAGCTATAGCCAACTACATAAATGAGCTTGACCCAGAGGCCATATTTCTGGGGGGAGGCTTGATGAAAAATGACCCTGCGTTTGTGTCCGAACTCAAGGATGCAGTGGACAATGAGCTCGGGAAGTATTACAGAGACGTTCCTATTATGAGGGTTGCGGACAGAACAGTAGAATTGGCCCCGATAGCACTTCCAATCTACGAAACAATGAAACGAAAAAAGAACTGACTGTAGGGCCCCCCATTTCGGTACAGCGATATCGAGTGCCATGGGGTGAGAAATGTTTTTAGCCATATTTCTATGAATAGCTGTATGTCGAAAATAAAAGATATAGAGATTTTGGAGTTGGGAGAGGAAGGAGAGAAGTCCAGTCCTTGGAGTTCCACAATTCTGGTCTTGAGGCTCATCACAAGCGATGGGGAGATGGGTTATGGTGAGGCCCCCACTACACTGATGACTCGACCTGTTTATGAGGAAATGAGGGAAGTTGGAAGAATATTCCTTAACAAAGAAGTTGATGATATTAGGAAAAACTACCTTGAATTTTACAAGCACTCCTTCTATCTGCCTGTATCTATGGAATCAACCGCCGCCCTAAGTGCATTTGAGATAGCATCCTGGGACATAGTGGGCAAACAGTGTGGTGCACCTATCTACAATCTACTGGGTGGAAGGGTCAGGGATAATGTAAGAGCTTATGCAAACGGTTGGTACGACGAATGCATAACCCCCCAGGACTTCCTGACCAAGGCAAAGGAAGTAGAGAGGATGGGATTCACTGCAGCAAAGTTTGATCCATTTGGACCAAATTATGACAAGATAGACGGAAAGGGGGTCGAAAAGGCGAGAAAGATAATTGAGACCCTGAAGGAGAAAACGAAATTGGATCTCCTCATAGAGTGTCACGGGAGATTTTCTGCGAATTCCGCTATCCGGATGGCAGAGGGAATCGAGGACCTTGACCCATTTTTTGTGGAGGAACCAGTTCATCCAGATCAAATTACTGGTTTGAAGAGACTCAGGGAGAGGACGGATGTGAGGATAGCACTGGGCGAGAGAGTTCTGAACAAGAACCTATTCCTGCCGTACCTTACATCAGACTTGGTAGACGTTATTCAACCGGATGTGACAAACGTCGGGGGTATAATTCAGGGGAAAGAATCAGCCATTCTGGCCGATTCGTTTGGGGTGGAAGTAGCATACCACAATGCATTCGGACCAATTCAAACCGCAGCCACACTCCACCTAGATTACAACATACCGAACTTTCTGATCCAGGAGAGCTTCGAGAAATTCTGGCCTAAGTGGAAGAAGGGGCTCGTCAAGTCAGGATACAAACTGGACGATGGAAATTTCTCC
>JAKBNO010000088.1 GCA_021831005.1 Thermoplasmata archaeon | reverse complement strand
GAGAGAAGAAGATGATAATGCCGAAGGAATTCGAACACATGGGACAAGCCATGATGGAAGGGATGGCACGTGAGCACGTTGCATCTTGGTACAGCATGATCAAGGAAGCCAAGGAATTCGGCGCAAAAGTCTACGCCTGCTCCATGGCGTGCGGAGTTATGGGTATAAAGAGAGAGGATCTCGACCCAATAGTCGACGATATGGTAGGAGCAGCTACTTTCCTCCAGCAAGCGGAAGGCGGTCAAACGCTCTTTATATGAGGTGACAAAGATGGATGTTGGCATTAAGATAATAGATTCTAGAGGAGCGGCATGCCCGGGTCCAATTACGGATCTCGCCAGAGCTTACAGGAACTCCAAAGTGGGCGACATATTCGAGATGTGGGCTACGGACAAGGGAGTTAAGGCTGACACTCAGGCATGGGCCACGAAGACTGGAAATGAAATATTGGAAACCAGAGAAGATCCGGACAAGATAGTCATCAGAATAAAGATAAACAAGAGATAAACGGAAGATTGCCATGAAGAAGGTACTGATAATTGGCGGTGGTGGCGGGGGCCTTATCCTCGCGAACCACTTGGATACAAACGAATTTGATGTAACCATAGTCGATAAGAGTGACCTGCATTTCTACCAGCCGTGGTTCCTGTACATAGCCTTTAAAGGTTCAAAAAGAAAAATATCCAGGCCTATCGGAGAACTGGTTAGACCGGGAGTAAATTTCGTCAAGGATGAGATTACAGAGATAAATCTGGATGAAAGAAAGGCGTACGGGTCAAGGAAGGTAGTCTACAACTACGACTATATTGCAATTGCCACAGGCACGTCTCCAGACCCCGACTCTATTCCTGGATTAAGACAAATCTACGACGAATACGGAGACTATCACTCCAACGTCTACAACTCTCAGAAATTATGGTCCCACGTCAAGAATTTCAAGGGCGGTACAATTGCAATTGGCCAGGCATCTCCTACTTGCAAATGCCCTCCTTCACTGCTGGAGGGAGCATTCCTTCTGGAGGAACGTCTCAGGGGGATGGGTATGAGTGTTGGAACCTCTGATCCCCTTTCACCTTCCAACGAGAACGATCCTACCAAAACAGGGGAAAAGGGGAAGTCAAGGATAGTGTTCTTCACACCTTTTCCAAGGGCGTATTCGGCAGAACCAATGAATAAGGTAGTAGAACCCATGGTGAAGGAAAGAGGAATCGAGGTAATGCCTTTCTTCGATGTTGATACAATCGATGTTCAAAACAAAACGATCAATTCGCTGGAGGGGGACTCGTTGAAATACGATCTTCCGATAATTGTCCCACCCTGCAAGGGACCTAAAATCAAGTTCACCCCAGAGACGGTTCAGGACGAAGAAAGGTTCATAAAGGCTGACAAGAACTTCATGAAAATACCTGGATACGACGACGCATTTGCCATAGGAGATTGCAATACGTTACCTACATCCAAGACTGGTGTGACAGCACATCTTGAGGCTATGACGGTTTCTGAACTCATTCAGGGAAAATATTCCGAATTCAATGGGAGAATAAACTGTCCGTTCGACACAGCATACGGGAAGGCAACATTTGTAATTGCAGATTACAACAATCCAGTTGTTCCGTACCCCCCGACGGCCACCAAACACTTTATGAAAATGAGCATGGCCAGAATCTACTGGATGACCCTGATGGGCACTGCAGATCCTATCTTCGAGCGGTTCTTCAACATTACAAAACCTGAAAAACTGAACAGGAAGTACTCCGTTCCGGAATAGTTTCGAATTCTTTTTTCTTTTTCTTCTCAATCCCAATTTTTCGTAGCCAAATTGTTGCTTTCTATCCCTGACGAACTGAGCCAAATATCTATGGTCCCAACATCTTCACGGCAACGTTCACAGGGACAACGCAGATCAATTTCATGTCATCCTTCGCTCTGATTGTGTGCTGAGACCCTCCCGGAATAAATAGGAACGAGTCCTTTCCGACCGGAATTATCTTGTCATCCAGCTGAGCTTCTCCATCCCCTTCCAATACGAATATCTCATGTTCATAATCGTGGCTGTGGTTCGGGGTAGATTTTTCCTTCGGTAAAGTTATCAAACGCATCGAAAAATTCTTCGCTCCATCTCTATGAGTGATTAACCATCTGATCTTTCCTCCGCCATCTAAGTCCATCTCGACAATTTCAGAAGCATTCTTTACAACAGACTGAGGCATGAGGGAATATCGCGAGTCCCTATAAGAATGTGGTTGAGCTCCTCACTTTTCAGGGTTTGGCCAAGGGAAAATTGTCTCAGGAATTTTGTTCCTCTTGTTTGATGCGAGTGCCATCATAAATAAGAGTGAAGAGAGTCTGTTCAGATATTGGAGCGTTAGGGGGTTGACTTTCTGAGTTTCATTCAGTTCAACCAATCTTCTTTCCGCCCTCCTCGTCACAGCCCTTGAAAGCTGCAGACTCGCTGCTTCCCTACTTCCACCCGGAACCACGAACAGTTTCACCTCTCCGATCTCCTTGAGGTAAATACCGATTCTGCTCTCCATCCAGGAGACTCCGTCCTCTCTCAGTTTTCTCCCCTTGCCCGAAGTGAGAATTTCCTCACCGAGATGGAACAGGTCCATCTGCACCTCAGAGAGATCGTTCCTAATGTCGTCCCATGGTAGTTGAACTTTAGAATAACCTATGTGTCCAATCAGTTCATCCAATGTTCCTTCCCATTCAATGATTGGGTCATCCTTCTTTAGTCTCTTTCCGGAGGCTGTGTCAGTTTCGCCAGAATCTCCCCTTCTCGAATACACGCAATACTATCAAATTCCCATATTTCTCATTTTAGTGAACTATAAGACTCACAGTTTCACCTGTGAATTTCCATCCTTATACTCCTTTTGCAAGGATTCTGAATGGTGCAAGGGAACATTCTCTAAATTATGAAATGAGAGGAATCATATCCAGCTACTTTGATGATCTTGTCTACCTGCAGTTTGAACAGGTGGGTGAGGTCGCCCAGTCCTAGATTATAGACAATGACGACTATGATGTAGTTGGCTTCGGTCGCCACAATTGCGCCTATGCTCTTTGTGGAATTAAAGAAACCGAAATAATCTCCAGAATAGTTGGCAAAGCTGATGTTCGTCAACTTCCCCACAGCCACTCCACTCGAAATTACTGCAAGCAGATGCGATTCCAGGTAGTGGTATCCGGAGAGCGCCGACCTGTTGGATGAGTTCTCGATGATTGCCAGTATTATGTTCGGAGAGGTTACGTTCCCTCCAAAGGGAGGGACTGGGGATGCATTGGTATAGTCGGCACTCGCAATGTTGTTGCCACTTGGGAGAAAGGCAACATCCCATCTACTACTGTTGTGCATTACCGTTCCGATCTCACCCGAAGTCAAAATCATGTTGCTCGGAGAGAGGGAACTGTTCAGAGTAAGCTCATGGGCTCCAAACACTCCGATGGTCGTGCCTGCCAGTATGATGGCCACGACGATCATGACCTTGGATTTCTTTGACAGACTCTTCTTAGCCTCTACGACTGAAGGTACCTGGGACACAGTGATTTCAAATCAAATCTCTATAAAACTGTTATTGAGAAATATCTGGTCATTCAGATGAAAGTAACTGCAACAAATGAAAAGAACTATTCAAAGGGAGGTGATCATATGCTAAGGCGTTAGGAGCAGTGTGATGAGTTTAGCCTTAACTGAGTATGATGAGTGACAGGCGATCTGATCTGCTCCTTTCACTTTTCATTCCACTGTGCGATTCTTTACTGCCTGAAAAAACAGATCAAAATTCCCCTTCTCGAAAGCTTCATCTATCATTCTGAAGAACAGCGAAGTTTCGGTATCAGGAAGCAGCCCGTTAATTGCGAGCAACAGCCTCTGCTTAGTAGAGATCATTTCCTTGAGGTCGCCCTCCAGGAGCCTGATCCTGTTATCGATCTCCTTCAATTGCACTATGAGATCCTGCAAGGTACCTCCCAGAGTTTCCGACTCTTCCTCATCGTTAGTGAAAACTGATATGTTTTCTATGAACTGTAGGAGAGAGAGGAGGGGATGACTGGCCTTGTAAAGGATCCTGGGAGGACCCTCATCCGACTCTATTTTTCCCACCTTGAAAACTAATCCACTGTCCTCCAGCAGCTTGATGTGCTTTGCTATCAGCTGCTGCGAACTCCCAAGCGACCTTGCGAGTTCGAACGTGTACGAGGGCCTAATGGAGAGTATGCTCAGAATCTTTCTTCTGATGTCATTGTCAATGAGGTCCAGCAGGTCTGTTGTCATGCTTAGTCTACTGGAATCCTCTTCCCCGTCCTCTTCTTTGTTTGAGGTTTCTTCACTATTATGTCTAGGACTCCGTTCGAATACGAAGCCTTGATATTTTCAGGAGGGACTTCATCATCAAGTTCGACTTCCTTGTAATATTTCCTTCCCTCTTTTTCGACTTTCAAGACCAGAATATTGTCACTCGTTTCGATCGATATGTCGCTCTTGGTAACTCCCGGGAGCTCCACCGTAATGTCAGTTTCATTCTCCCTCTTCTGAACGTCCGTTATCGGTTCTCTGTATTCCATGTTCGGCAATTCCGAATAATCACTAGTCTCCCTGGGGATATTTCCGAATTCTTTGAACTCTGGTTTTCCGTCTTCCCCTAATCTGTATGTGAATCCATAAACATAAGTTCCAGGTTGGACCTGTTCCTTTATGTTCTCGATCTCGTCAAAAGTATCGAACCATCTTTCTATGAATCTCCTATATTCCCTGTCGTTGTTCTGGAGGAAGTCTTGGACGTCGCTCCAGAAGTCATCTTCTTTTCGTCTGTTTTTTCTATTTACCATGTTTACCACCTTCGGTTAACAACCGCTTGTTGAGTAGTAATCCAAATCACCCTATTAAATCTTACTGAGGTTGGTTTCCGACTCCAGTTAAAAGCCCTACAATCCGCCAAAATTTGGCCCATTTCAACATCTAAGAGTTCGTGCATTCAGCACAAAGTAGATCTACTTCATTTCTGCTTCTTGACCGCATTGTTGTATTCCATGATGGTAGTTATGAGTGAAAGGTGGCTGAAGGCTTGAGGATAATTACCGAGGTAACGGTGGGTCACGAACTCTATCTCCTCTGGCAATAGGTTAATGTCATTGAGGAGGTCCAGAATCATCATTATTCCATCGTGAGCTGTCTGCAACTGTTTATTCAAGATCAGGTTCCTTATGTACCAGAACGATACCATCAGAAATGCGTTGTCTTCTCCCTTGAGACCGTCGTCAAGAGTGTATCGCTTGAATAGGAATCTCTCAGGCATCAGATTCTCCTCAACGGCCCTGAAAGTGTTTCTGTACACATTGTCTGAGGTTGTGCAGAAACCGAATAAAGGAAGCCTGAGGAGAGCGGAATCAATATCATCCGTTTCGTAACTCTGTTTGAAATAACCCTTTGACGAAACTCCCTTCCCATATATCTCTTCACGCAGTTGTCTAGCTTCATTCATCACCGAGGCAGCACTATCCTCGTCACCCATCTTTGAATGAAGCCACGCAAGATCTACCAATGCCTTCCAGGCCAAGGCTTTTGAATAAACGTAGTTTCTCCTCTCTCCTCTGATTTCCCAGATCGATGAATCCGGTTTCCTCCAAATATCGATGAGCGAGTTTCCGATATCGAATGCCTTCTCCATGGTATGGATGCTCAGAAATCCAGAATTCTCCAGCAGCATTCTCAGAGAGACAATCAGCGAGGCATACTGATCGATCTGGAGCTGACTTTCCGCTCCATTCCCGATCCTAACCGGGGCCGAATTCATGTATCCGGAGAGATCCAGTGAAGACTCGTCTATGACAGAGTCCTCGCTCACTTTATACATGGAAGTCAACTTTCCGTCCTTCTCAAATCTGTCTATGATGGACAGGTAGAATTTGGTCGCTTCATCTATGTAACCCAACTGCACGAGGCCCTCAATAACGTACGATGTATCCCTTACCCACATGAACCTGTAATCCCAGTTTCTCTCACCACCGATCGACTCCGGTAGGGAAGTGGTCGGAGATGCCACCATGAAATTATTGGGGTCGAAGAACAGTCCCTTGAGTGTGAGTAACGATCTGTTGACAACGTCATAGTAAATTCCCTGATATTTTGATCTCATCAACCAGGTCTTCCAGAATTTCCTTGTCTGCCACAACCTGTCTTCACTCGCAAAGAGTGCAGGAGGGTACGCTTTCTTAAGATTGTGAGTTGTCACTACCCACTTGACTTCAGTAGCAGGAATGTTCATTGTTCCACAAACCGAGTCATCTTTGATATCGAGTTCTAGGTCTGTTGAAAGAAACTGGCTCGAGTCGTTGGAGAAAACGATGTACCCTTTTCCATCGGCTTTTTCAACCGACTTCCTAATACTGGATATGAAGGGACTGAAGTCAACTTCCATGTTAACATCAGCATACGTCTCAATCCTTCTGTGGATCTCTGAGAAGTATACCGAATGTTCGAAATTCATCGGCAAGAAGTCCATTATCGACACTACCTTGTTCCTCTTTTCCGTGAATAGGGTGTGCAGAATGTTCGTGTCTGGTTCATAAAACTGTCTTGATTCCAGATTCTTGTTGAGAGGACGGATGCTGAAATAGCCTCCCTTCTTCCTATCTAGTATGGAGGAAAACACCATCTGGGAATCAAAATTAGGGAAACAGGCAAAGTCGACCTCGCCAAACTTTGATACAAGAGCCGCGGTTCTATTGTTCAACAATACTCCGTGATCTTCGATGCGTGGATATTCCGGATCTATAGGCACCTTACTCCAACCCAATAATCATTAAAATCTTTTCAACCATTTTGACCCTAATAATCGGTTAAAGCAAGAATTATACGTGCTTTTAGCGGCGGAGAGACAATTACAGTGGAAATTCGGCTAAGTCAACCAATCGAACGAAGGGATGTTTGGCGGAGCAGCTCAATCCGATAATGTAGAGTAGACAACGAGAAGAATTGCACTCTCTTAACCTAAAAGTAAGTAACACAGTCCGTAGAGAGTTAGGGGAAACGAGGAACTCCCAGATTCAATGACCACGATCAAGATAGAAGTGAGGGTAAAACTCAAGGAGGCGGATTTTCATCAATCTCCACCTTGTGGATGGAACTT
>JAKBNO010000045.1 GCA_021831005.1 Thermoplasmata archaeon | reverse complement strand
CAGAGCGATGAACAGAAAAATTGTCTCATTGAGCAGCATCCCCACTATTGTTGCGACTAACAGGAATAGATAAAAAATGAAGAAATAAAATCGTGGTTTTTCCTTAACGTCATTCGGAGGAAGCTTCTCATTCTTGAAAACGAGGGAGAATACAATCAGGATTGCAATTGATACCAGGAAAATTGGTGCCATTGTTTTGACGAATGTAAAAAAATCGAGTGAATAAAGTCGAAACAATATGATATTTTGGGGATTTCCGAAAGGCATCAGAAGAGATCCAACGTTAGCAGCAATTGCCTGAAATATAATGACATCATCAAGATTTTTTCCAGAAAATTTCCCTATCGCAACTGTGATTGGGATCAATACCAGGAGAGAGACGTCATTCGTGAGAAACATGGCCAGGAAAGCAGTCAAAAGTATGGATATGACCATCAACTTCCTCCTGCCGTCAGTTACCTTCATGATCTGGTAAGCAACGTAGTTCAGACCACCAGAATACATTAAGCCTGTATTAACTACAATTAGAGTAGAAAGGATGGCGATGGTATTCCAGTCGACCAGTCCCGGAGAATAGAGGCTTCTTCTCACTAAGATGATAACCAAATACGCAAGTCCCAAGACAAGAAGCAGTATTTTATTTACTGTTAACTTCATTCAAAGCGTATTCTTTAGAAGAGTATCGAGTTCTGGTCCTATGGCCTTGAGTATCGACTTGATCATCTCGTCCCTGAAAGATTCTGGGATCGAGATCAGGCCAAGTTCTGCCACTACCTTCAACATCTTGGCTTGGGCGCCGGCCTCTAGGAGCTTCCCTCGAGTGTAATCCCGAATAGAGTCCTTCAGCTCATTTTCCATCCTAGGATTCTCCTTCAGTTTTTCCCTGATTCTTTCCTTGATTTCGTCCTTGTAGAGTTCCTGAATAGCCTGAACAATTATTTCGTCTGAAATCATTAGTTTCTTTGAATCCTCCAAGATGAAATTTTCGTCTTTGGCCATGAGCTGTTATACCAAAGTCATATAATAGCTATTGCTGTGACGCCTTCTAACTAAATGTCTAGAGTAACTTCGATGAGAGCAGGGGCCCTCTTCACAATCAGTCTGTCGTAGGTTGCAGCCTTCACAAGAATCGACCCTCTCTCCTTCATACTGAAAGGCTCCCCCATACCGTCCCATCTGACTTTTCCCTCACAAACAGTAATTTTCCTGATCTTTATGGCGAGTTGTGCTGATTCGGACTTGTATATCAGATCATTCAGCAATCTGGTGACGCATCCCTCGTCAGTATCATATTCGATAGTAGAACTCAACAACACCTCTGGTCGAATAATGTCAGAGTAGATCATTCTGAGCATGTAATTTGACAGTTCCAGGAGTGTACCCTGAAACGATCTACCCCAGGCTCTGAGTCTCACATCTGCAGTATGATCTAGGCTTTCTACTGGCACAAATTTATGATGCAGGATTAAGATAAAACATTATTGAGACTGCCTTATGAGTTCATCAAATTCTTACTTTAGCTACTTTTTTGCGTTGAAAATGCGAAGAATGTCGACGAACTCGTGCTTCGAAATAGCCTTGGCACCCAACAACAAACTCAGATACGTACCGTACCAACCACGAATACGTAGGAATCTGCAGCAGTATCCGAGCAGGTCCTTAAGTTTCCATCCTTATCTTCCTACTGGAAAAGTGTAAAAAAGTTTCCTCTTTCGAAATGCGATTTTAAGCAGCAAAGAGCTAGAAATTGTTAATCACTTTTTTTTCGCAACTCGTCCATCGCATACTGCCCGAGTTTCCCAGGATTCATCATATTTGAAATGTCTACAAGCTCCTCTTTGGTTATGGTTTTTGAAGCTAACAACAACCCCAGGTAACTTAGGCCATAAGCAAGGAAAAGACCTATCATAATGAAGACCGACATCCTGTTGTAACCGTGAAAGATATAATAGAACAATCCACCAAGGAGTATTGCCATTACCACGCTCCTTGCAGATTGGTAAGTCACTTTGATTTTTATTTCCAAGAGCAGCGCTATTATGGACGTCAGGAGTAGAGCAATGCCAGAAATAAGATAAGAGTAAGCCCCGCCAACTACACCCAAACCCCCAAGATGGACATCTGCCAATGTCTTCGGAATGAGGACTACGCTCAGTACAATCCAGAGGACATAACCCACGTTGGTCAGCAAGGCTGTAATTTTGGTTCTCGCAACTGCGTTAAAGTGGGTCCAAAATGGAATCGCCATTGTCCAGAACCACGACCCAATAAGCATTACTTGAAGGGGGAAAGCGAATACAATCAACGCAGAGTTCCAAAGGTTGAGAATTGGCGCAGCGAATATTGTCGCGAACACGGTAAGAGGGGTTACGAAGAGTGTCAGGTACTTGATCGAAGTGCCCATGGTCTTTCCGTAATCTCCGTTGGATTCAAATTGGGAGGTCAGAGAAGGGAGTATAAGGACAGTGACGGACATGGTGAATCCGGTCATCATTAGTATCAACCTGTAATCGGTTGCAAATCCTCCAGATTGGAATGACCCAAAAGCGATATAGACTAGCACTTGGGGCACATTGGTGGATATTGCGGTTGCGATGGAAACTCCGATAAGAGGATATGAATATTTCAGGTAAGTTCTGATCATTTCCAAGCGAGGCCACTTGAAATTCCACGGTCTTCCTACGACAAAGCTCACGACTGCATACACAGCGTAAGAGATGGAGTAGGAAACGGCTATCAATATGGCCATTTCGGGAATTCCAGAACGTGAGCCGGGGAAATGGAAGATGTTGAAGTGTAGGAATATAACGATAGATGCAAATCTTGCTATAGATTCCATTATTGGAGGGAGAGACATCTTAAACGCTTCCTGAGTCCCGGTGAAAAATGCTCGGTTAGCCTGGATGTATGGAAGACCCACGAAATACGGAATCAAGAAGAGTATGCTGATGTATATCAACGGGGATTGGAAGTGCTGATGGAGGACCGTTGTCCATACAAAAATAGCAAGAAGTATGATGCCGACGTAAATGATTGTGAGAATAACCTTCATGAAAATCAGGGCATTGTTGTATTCGTTTCTGTATTTTCCCAGAGCGATCATTCTGGTATGGGCCGTGTTTATTCCCAGGTCGGAAATGAACGAGAACACTAGACCAAACGAAAGCGCCGTGGAAAATATTCCCCACGAGCTGATCCCTGCATCCCTCAGGATTAAGAGCATCGTAAGGAATCCAACTATCAGGCCGAAACCATTCTGCAACAGAATCCACGCAGGTTTGGCAGTTTCCATCTCTGTGGCCGTAGTAGGCAAGTGTAGAAAAATGTTGGTATAATTAGAAATCATTATATTTTGCTAAACTCTCGCAGAACGTGATACCATCGTTCATCACCTCCCTCGTCCTCTTCATACCGGCATTCATAGCCAACCCAAGCGCAGTAATCACGGGCGGAAAGTTAGTCATAGATGGAGGCAGAAGCTGGAATGGGAAGCGAATATTTGGTGATCACAAAACCTGGTCTGGGCTCGCGGGTGGGGTATTCGCAGGATCCCTAATGGGTCTCATCTTGAACTATGTATTTCTTTTCACCAATGTTGGGGAATTGACTTTTTCGAATCAGTTAGGTACTGCACTTGAGATGGTGCTGGTTCTTTCGTTCTTCTCAATGTTTGGCGATTTAGTGGGATCTTTCATAAAGAGAAGAATCGGAAGGGCCCCTGGTGCGGAGTCTCTCTTCCTAGATCAGTATCCATTTGCCCTTTTTGCGCTCGCATTTTTTTACATATTTTTTGGAAGTAAGGGAGTAGAGCTATTCCCCTGGCCTGGAGTAATTGCAATTCTGGTAGTCACTCCATTGATCCATAGGGCAGTCAACATTATAGGATATAAACTCAAGATGAAGAGTGTCCCATACTAGTCCAGGAAGGCATTCGTGTCGGATACCACGTCTTTGCTCAAATAGAGGTTTGGCAGTTCTGGCCTGAATTTCTTCGCTCTGGAATCGAGTATGAGTGCCACTCCCTTTTCCTCGGGACTCCTTATCAATCTGCCTATCGCTTGTCTTATCCTGGTAGCTGCAACAGCGTCATAAGCGTACTCCCACCCCCTCCTAAATTTCATTTCATAGAAGAGTTCCATTGCAGATGTTTCCGGGGAAGGTGGAGGATAAGGAATACCTGTCAGAATAGCCACCTCGACCAGTTTACCGGGTAGGTCTATTCCCTCTGATATGCGTCCGTTGATTACGGCGAAGAGGTTACCGCCTTTCTGTTTGAAGTTGGTTATAAGATTGACGAAATCCTCATTGCTCATGCCCTTCCTCTCAAAGAATATCCTTCCCTTCATGTCTATCTCTAGGAACGAAGACAGCTGTTCGTACGATGTACAAAAAATGATCTTGTTGTGCTTGACATTTTCCACTATGTCTCTGATGTAACCATCTATTCTCCCTCTCGACTCATCCTTCATCGTGTACTTGGAGGTGACATCGTCCACGAACAGTACCTTGAGGTTCCTCACAAGGTAATCTGCCTTTATGACAACTTTCTCGGGATCCTCAACCCCGACCTCGTCGATGAACTTACTGAAGGGAGATATGGTCCCAGACATAAAATAGGTCCTATAGGAGTCTCCGAAAAAGCGTAGAATTTCATAAGTCTCCAGATTCATTATGCTGATACCAGATGGTTCCTCGTTGTGAGAAATCATTACACTGTATCCTTCTTCATCATCCATGAGCCTGGAACCCAGGACTGATGCATTGTATATGTAACTCCTAGGAAGCTTCCCCTCCGCGCTCTTGGATTCCTTTATCGAAAGTCCAAAATTTGCAGCTAGGTTCAGGAGATTCTTGATGTCTAAAGAGTTCATCTGGAATGAATCCATGTAGGCCTCAGTGACTTCCTGAGTGGTGATGATCCTATCTCCTTCTTTCAGTAAGGTATCCAGAGCTTTGTTAAGGGATTCCACGATGTACGAAACATTCACCTTATTGATCAGTAGATCTCCGAACTGATCTATCTCCTTGGAACAGTTGGAGAGTGTATTGTAAGTGAGCTTCTTGGAGAGCAGGTTTCTTGTAAGGTCAGGGATGTTGTGTGCCTCGTCAGCTATCAGTATGATGTCCTTCAATTCTGCCTCCATCCATCCAAGGAATCTCTCCCTGATGAACGGATTCAGGAAGAATGAGTATGAGGTGACAAGCACATTCGCATCTGCTGCCAAACTCTTCTGAGCAAAATATGGACAGTATTCCTCTTTCCCAAGATTCAGAAAGTCTTCCTGAGACATTATGGTCTTCTTCCAGTCTCTTTCAAAGTTGGTTTCGTACTGGCACCCTCCCTTTCCACTCTTGTGCATCTCGACCAAAACTCTGCAAAAACCACTCTGCTCTTCTGGAGTGCCCTGTGACATCTCGGACGCCTGTTTCTTGTAAAGACACATCTCCCCTCTCCCAAAAAAAGTCATTACCTTCTCGAGCCCTAGCGCTCTTGCTTCCCTCAGCAAATTCTCTCCCTGCGAATTGGTTCTGGTCAGGAACACAACCCTCCTGTCGGGATACTTCGATACTACGTGGAATAGTACGGATATAGTCTTTCCGGATCCCGTGGGGCTTTCGAGTATGGTGGACCTCTTTTCACTCTGGTCCAGTTTCTGAAATATCATCTCCTGCCATGGGTAAATCTCATACGGAAACTTTGGTGCATCTTTCAAGGAACAGGTCCACCTCCTTGACCAAAGGAAGTCCAAAGCTCGATACTTGATTCTCGAGATCCTTCTTACTGATGGAAGTGGTAAATTTGTAGGAATTCAGGCTGCTGAATACGTCTCTTTCTCCAAGACCAATCAGCTTGCCAAGGTCCCTCGAAATTGCGTGTTTCTCCCTTATCGTTAAATCCGACTCAACGTTGCTCTCGTACCTTTTCAAGAAAGATGAGACCGATTGTCCCGGGTTCCCAACTGTGAAGAGACAGCAGCAAATTCCATCGCTTTCTGTTTTCAAACCTCCACGCATTGTGAGGTACGGCTCCCATATCTGGGCGGCTTCGATCTCCTTGCCCTTGTATGCTCGGATAATGTCCTCGATGCTCTTGTAATAGACCTGCTCGTAGTTCCCAGAATTCCTGGAATCTTTGTCCATTCTCGACAACGGAGTAGTGCCTATCCTACCTGAGGAATGCCTTCGAATCGTTCCGGACCCGCCGGATGCAATTCCCGCGACAGGGGAAATTTTCCTGTCGATGAGGTAGAAAAAGTATCCAGAAATGAGCGGGCTTGCAACCATGTCCTCCGAACCAGTCATCAGTTCCTTGAGGGCCTCCAGGCTGTTGTCGTAGACATTCACTCTGAAAGGAATGCGGTTGCCCAGCTGGTTCAGCGTAGCGACAACATTGATGTATTCTGTACTCCGTAGTATTCCCACTCTCAGTGTCGTCGAATGATTCAGAGCGACAAGGATCGTTCTCTGACTCACCTTCTTCCTTAGGATAAGTTTCTCCCTTTCCAACTTACCCAGTACTTCCGACATTCGAGATCTCGAAGACTTGAGTCTCGAAGTGAGCTCCTTCTGAGTTACATCTTCTTTGAAAAGTATCTCAAGTACTTTTTCTCTCAACATAGGGTTCAGATTTCAAACTCTTCCCCATTCTTTGGTAGGACTATCTTGGACGAGGTGAGATCTTTTGCCAATTCTTCTCTCTTCTCCCCGTGCATTAATACAACTTTGTCTGGTTTAGATCCCTCAATGAATTCAACAAGTTCCTTGTGTCCAGAGTGTGCAGAAAAGTCGAAGAACTTCACGTCCATGTTCACTTTTGTTGTCACACCTGCCAGATTGATGCTACCTGTTTCCAGGAGCATCCTTCCATTGGTATCTTCAACCTGGTATCCCGTTAGGAAAAGGCCGTTTTTTTGATCGTTGAGATTTGAAATGTAATTGAGGACAGGTCCACCATCTAGCATTCCACTAGTGGTTAGAATCACGTCTCCGTTAAGCGCTTTTTCTCGATCTGACTTGCTCCGTACAAATCTTACCCTCCTAAGCATTTTCTTGTATCTTTGGTAGTTCTTTATGTACTTCGGGAAACTGAGTAGGACATTGGAAACAGTCCTGCCCATTCCATCGATCCAAATTTCATAG
>JAKBNO010000095.1 GCA_021831005.1 Thermoplasmata archaeon | reverse complement strand
CCTTCAACTCATCGACTATGTCCTTTACGAATCTTATGCCTCCGCACAGGTAAATCGTCCTAGAAGCATAATCATCGAGGTGGTTCTGAATCATCTGTGTGTTGATCCGACCTCTTTCCCCCTGCCACGTCCCGTTTTCGTTGTCCCTTGTTACCGTGTATATTGTGTTCAGGCCCAACCCCTTATACTCCTCTAGTTCGGCTGCGTTGACTATATCTTCTCTGTGCTTTATGCTGTAGAAGAGACAGACGTTCCTCTTCATACCCTTGCTCTTAAGATATCGGAGCATGGAAAAGAATGGTGCGATTCCTATTCCAGCAGCAAGGAAGAGGTCGTTATGTGAATCATCTGGCTCGTACAGGAAAGCTCCCCTCGGCTCGGAGACATATATTTCATCCCCTGCCTTCAGATTTGCCAGCCTGCTTGTGAACTTACCGTTTATCAGTTCAATCATGAACTCCACGTAGTCATCCGCAGGACACGATGCGATGGAATATGAACGGAACAATTTGTCTTCGGGATTGAAAAAAAGAGAAGAGAACATGCCGGGAGCGAAATCGAATTTCCGACCGTCCTTTGGCTTGAGCTTGAAACTTGCAATTTTGGGACTGTCAGGTTCACCGCGAGTTAGGTCTTTAATTTCATAGATCGTGTAGGGCTTGAGGCCCATCTTTCCTAACATCAAGCGCAAGTTATCCAGACTTTAAATAATTTTCTTGGTCGAACTAAAGCTATCACTTTTTTAAGGTTTCTTGCATTCACTCAAGAGCATGGGTGATCAGACTGAAGCAAGGATCGAAGAAAGGATTCTAGAGGTCCTCAGAGAGAGGGGATTTAGTGATTTCACGGATCCTCAAAGGATTGGGATACCTGAAATTCTGAAGAACCAGAACGTTCTTCTGACCTCTCCCACTGGAAGCGGTAAGACTGAGGCGGCAGTGCTACCCGTTTTCTATAGACTCAGCGAGATGAAAGAAGAGATAAGAGGCTTCGGTGCGATCTATATTACTCCCCTCAGAGCACTAAACAGGGATGTACTCTCAAGGATAGAGTTCTACGGTAATGCATTCAAACTGGAAGTTGGGGTACGACACGGAGACAGCAGCGAGAGTGAGAGAAGATATCAACTGCTCCATCCGCCACAGGTTCTCATAACGACTCCCGAGACCCTCCAGTTGATAGTCAGTGGCAAGAAGATCAGGAACCACTTGAGCACTGTAAAGTATGTGATAATAGACGAAGTCCACGAACTCCTGAACGATGAGAGAGGCTGGCAGTTGATGATAGGACTCTCCAGGATGAAAGAGATTGCTCCTGATTTTAAGATCATTGCAATCTCAGCAACCATTGGAAATCCCGAAGAAGTGTCAAGAAACCTGTTCTTTGACAAAGATTACAGGGTCTTGAGGGCGGGCATTTCAAAACGATATGATATAAGGGTCGCAATGCCGAGCGGAGCTGCTCCCGCCTTCAAGGACATAATTGGCTCGGATGAAGACTATGCACAAATTGTGGATTACATATTCAAACTCTACAACTCCGGCAAGCAATTCATAGTTTTCTCAAATACGCGAGCCACTGCTGAAGACATAGTCATGAGACTCAGACTCGTTGATGAAAAAATTTTGGTAGAAGTCCACCACGGGTCTCTCGGGAAGGACATTAGGACGAAGATAGAGGAGGACTTCAAGAAGGGAAAATTGAGGGGAATCATCTGCACTTCAAGCATGGAACTGGGCATTGATGTTGGTAGCGTCGATTTCGTTGCTCAGGTCAATTCTCCAAGGCAGGTAATAAGATTAGTTCAGAGAGTCGGAAGGGGGAAGCACAGACTCGCAGAGACATCTGAGGGCCAGATAGTTGCAATGAACGAGATCGAGTCAGAGGAGGGAGCAGTGATCTCGAAATTTGCTGAAGGAAATTCCATCGAAAATGTCAAGATCAGAGACAAACCTCTGATAGTGGCGGCAAACCAGGTCATGGCAATCGTCCACTCTGAAAGACAGATCGGTTTTGAAAAAGCTCTGGCCATTCTGAACAGAGTCCAAAATTTCAGTTCGTTGTCCAAAGAGGAGTTTGAATCTCTTCTCGTCTTCTTGTCTTCCATCTACGTAATAAGATACGATCCGGAAACAAAGACGATCAGGAAGAGCGGGAGGACACTCAAATATTTCATCGAAAACATTTCAATGATTCCTGACGAGAAGCGATACGTGGTGAAGGAATCAAGCACAGCAAAGATAATCGGCTTCCTCGATGAAGGTTATGTCGCCACGGAGATCGACGTTGGTTCCACCTTCACCCTGAAAGGGAGTACTTGGCGGGTACTCAGTATCAAGGATCGATACATCTATGTAGACTTCATCCAAGGCATATCCGTTCCCCCCAGCTGGTCTGGTGAAGAGATACCCGTCCCTTACGAAATAGCAATGGAAGTGGGGAGGGAAAGAAGGGAGGGAATTTTGGATGACAACCTTGATGATTTTACGAAGGAGAAGTTGAGAGCCTTCAGGAAAAGCGTTGCGACAGACCAGAGTATCAGGGTCGAGAAAGAGAGCGTCACAACTGTCATTCAGATCACGGCTGGGACCAAGGTGAACTATACGCTTGCGCTGATCCTCACTTTCAGGCTCTCTGAAAAGTACGGTGAATCTTTCCTCTTTGACAATTCACCCTATCACATCGTTATCCAAGGCAACACGAGGTATAGGGCTGATGAGATAATAGATATCCTAGAGCACTTGGAAGATGAATTCCAGAATCTGGATAGGTATGTGGAAAAGTCCAAGACTTTCCAGTACAGCACAATAAACGTGGCAAAAAAATTTGGAGTGATCTCGAAGGAGAGCGATTTCACTAGAATCAGGACGGACAGGATTTTCGCAGCCCACAGGGAAACTCCGTTCTTCCAGGAAGCACTCAACAAGTTCAAATGGGACTACCTTGACCTTGAGAATCTCGCAGAGATCAGCAGACAGATCAAGTCCGGTAAAATTGTCATAGACTTTAAGGGAGCTTTCTCGGGTTCGTCGAAACTGTACATGAGCAGCCTCAAGGAAAAGATGATGCCCATCAGGCCCACTGCTCCCATCCTAACGGCTGTGAGAAGAAGACTGCTCTCTGAAGAGATGGGGTTCTACTGCCTCAGTTGCCACAGGGTATTCAAGAGCAGAATTCAGGAATTGAAGGAAAGGAGATGCATATTCTGCAGCAGTCCTAGAATTGCGCCAATCAAACCCTACGAGATAGAAAATGTTCACAAGATGAGTGCAGAAACGATGAGGAAGGTGAGGACATCTTACCATCTCCTGAGGATGTACGAAGACAGAGCACTACTTGTGCTTGCAGCTCACGGGATAGGACCTGAGAGCGCATCAAGGATACTCGAGGTCCCGACCAAATCAGAGAATGAACTGTTGGAGAAGATACTGATCAACGAAGTTCAGTTTGCCAAGAACAAAAGGTTCTGGTCTTAACTCAACTCTTTCCTCAGAGCACCAAGGGTGCCAGATTTTTCCGCAAACGCATTGTGCTTGTGTATGGTTTCAAAACTTTCGCTCGTGACCTTTACGGAAACATCGTCGGGCATCTTCGCAAACTGCTTCACTATGAGCTTCATTGCATCCCTTACTACATCCTCCACAAACTTCGGGTTTTTATGTGCCTGGAGTACAAGCATGCCTTCTTCTTCCCTCTTTAGAAGTTCGTAGGTCGGTGCACTCATGGATTTTTCTGCTATGTCGATTATTTCGTTTACCTCAATGTCCCATCCGTCTGGGATTTCCATAAGAATGGAGACGTCATTTCTCTGATTGTGCGAAATGTATGGCGGAGAATCGTCTCCTCTGTTCATTAGAGCAGAAACCGTCTTCATCGCGGATGGACAAACCGTGATTCCTGTGGCCGTGGCTCCTATGTATCTCTTGGACTTGTCGCCGTCTTTCTTGGTGGCCCTCCCTATAATCACATACCTTTCGACAGTCTTCCTCCCCTTCGGGTTAGACCTTTCCAAAAAGTAATCAGCCGTCAGCTCTGCTTCAGCAGAGGTAGCATATGGGTGCCTGGTCAGAAGTTTGTTCACTATCAGTTCAGCAACGTATTCAATTCCCTTAGCTCTGCCTTCCACCTCTCCTTCCACCACATCTTCAACTGCCTCAATATCTCTCGATAGATCGCTTCCCTTTCTTGATGGCGGCAAATCCACAAATACCTTGAATGAGGGTATCAGGGTTATGTTCTTCCCCTTTCGTTCCACTGTGATCGGTCTCATCACGTTGGTGAGCCCTACCCGGTCCAGTCTGTAGTTGCTCTCTGGAGCCTCAGACTGCACATCCTTGAATTTTTGCATGTAACGGGTAGTGCTCATTTCTTATCAAACTTTTCTTGATTTTGCTAGCAAAACTAATTGGTGCTTTATTTCTTTGTCACAAATGAAAGCAGTTCCTTTGAGAATGAGACGGGGTCAACCGGAATCTTCTCACTCTTGTCTGGGTCCGTAGAATAACCCATATAGAAGCCCTGTGGATGAAAGAACCACTTACTAATGTGAGCACCGTCCATGCTCTTCACTCGTTCCTTAAAATCGTTAAGATCCGGTGATTGCAATTTAGCAGTTCTCGTGACCGATAGGCCCCGTTTCGAAATCTTAACGAGGAACTGTGGTGAATACAACTGGAACAAAACATCCTTTGGAAAATCTCCATCTACAGTAAGGACTTCGTTGTTATCACCCCTAAACAGTATCTTTTTTTCTATCTGAGAAACTACCTTCTCGTCTTCCTCGAATTTTGTTATAAGAGAATCGAATATCGTTTTGAAAATCCTGTCAAATTCTTCCGGTTTGTATCCCGCTACCATCAGCCCCTTGAGTGCGGTATCCAGAAGATTGTCCATCCCGTCCTTGCCGAGAACACGCCAACCTGCATTATCCTGCCAGCAGATTGCCTCTGCTAGTCTCCTCTCTGCATTTCCCATCTGAAAGTATTCCACGACCTTCATCGCAGAACACGTCCAAGCTTTCGTGTCGTGATGGTCAAACCTCTGTACTTTCGCTATACCGTGAGGCGAGTCGAGAATGTAATCGGCCTCCATTGTACCTATAACGCCGTGATCCAGATACTTGACTTCAACCTCCTTCTTCAGGGCTCTCTTCAGCAGGTAGATGGATGCAACTGCGTCTAAATCTGCTGGACTAGCTACAGCAAGAACTCTTCCCATCAGAACATCAGTTTCTTCTTGTCTATTTTCTGCCAGTCGTCCAGGAATCTCTTGAGACCTTCGTCAGTTTTTGGGTGGTTCATCAATTTCTTGAAAACGTCGAATGGCATAGTTGCAACATCCGCACCTATCAAGGCAGCGTCTCTGACATGAACCGGGTGTCTTATTGAAGCAGCCAGGATCTTTGTTTCGATACCGTAATTGTCGTAAACTTCCCTGATGTCTTCGATGAGGTTCATACCATCTTCGCTTATATCGTCCAATCTCCCTATGAATGGAGAAGCATAAGTGGCTCCGGCCTTTGCAACCATCAGGGCCTGATTTAGAGAAAATACCAATGTTGCGTTCGTCTCGATCTTCTGTTCCTTCAAAACCTTTAGTGCTTTGAGACCTTCTATAGTAGTCGGTATCTTGACTACCACATTGTTACCCAATTTCTTCAGTCTCTTCGCCTCCTCTATCATACCGTCGGCCCTGAGGGATGTCACTTCGAGAGATACCGGTCCGTCCACGATATCGAGTATCTTCTTCACGAGTGTCTTGAAATTTGTATTGCCTGCAAGTTCCTTTGAAATTAGAGTAGGATTAGTGGTGATGCCGTCAACGCAACCCCAGGATACCCCTTCCTCAATCTCAGCTATGTTTGCGGTGTCCAGAAAGAACTTCATTTATTCACCTTCATTATTTCTTCCACACTATTTACGATTCCCATCGGGTTCAGACTATACTTATCCATCAATTCCCACGACTTTCCAGATTCTCCAAATGTGTCGTTGACTCCCAGCCTCTTGACTTGTACTGGATAACTTTCGGTTACAACTTCGCTGACCCTGCTGCCGAGGCCGTTGTAGATGCTGTGCTCTTCTGCAGTGACTATTCTTCCGGTTTCCCTTGCGGCCTTCACTACTGAGTCCCTGTCAATGGGTTTTATCGTCGCCATGTTCAGTACTCTTGCTGATATCCCTCCTTGTTTCAGGTGGTTTGAGGCGACCTTTGCAGCTGCGACAAGAATTCCCGTTGCCATTATCGTAACGTCATCTCCATCAGTAATAGTTTCTGCCTTGCCATACCTGAAAGTATCTGAGTCGTGTACAACCGGGACCTTCTCTCTGGATAGCCGTACGTAAAAGGGTCCCCTGTTCTCATACACGTATCTGATTATCTGTTCTGTTTCTCTCGCGTCTGCTGGCACAAGCACCCTCATCCTCGGTAGGCCTGACATCAACCCGATGTCCTCAAGCATCTGGTGTGTAGCTCCATCCTCTCCTACTGTCAGTCCAGCGTGAGTTGCCACTATCCTGACGTCGCTATCTGCGTAGCATACACTCTGCCGCACGAAATCATACGCTCTCCCTGTCGCAAATATCGCGAAGGAAGAAACGAATACTTTTTTACCCGTCCAGGAGAGACCCGATGCAACGCCCATCATGTTGTTTTCGGAAATTCCGACATTGAAAAATCTGTCTGGATATTTTTTCTGGAACATTGATGTGTGAGTTGAAGTGGAAAGATCTGCGTCTAGAACGACCACATTCTTGTCCATGCCAATCGAGACGAGCGTGCTCCCATACACCTCTCTGACGCTCTTCTTATCCAGCTTATTGATTAGATCCGGGAGCCAGGAAAGCTCATTGGACGTCATCATGGTTACATCGCCTCTATGTCCCTGAGGGCCTCGTTCAGTTTCTCTTCATTGGGCACAGGCTTTCCATGATATTCTGGGTTGTTTTCCATGAACTTTACACCTTTTCCCTTGACCGTCTTTGCGATTATCATCTTCGGGCCCTCTGCCTTCTTCGCCCATTCGACTGCCCTGGCTATTTCATCGAACGAGTGACCATTTATGGTAGTGGAAGCCCAACCGAATGAAGTGAACTTAGCCTCCAGGTCACCGAGTGTCAATATTTCCTCGGTGAACCCATCCAGCTGTATCATATTCCTATCGAGGAAAACGATGAGATTTGATAACTTTAGGTGAGCAGCAGACAGTGCTGCCTCCCATATGCTTCCTTCATCGGCCTCACCGTCCCCTATGACGGCGTAAACCCTGTAGTTCTTCTTATCTATCCTTGCGGCTAAAGCAAGCCCCACTGCATTGCTTAGACCCTGTCCGAGTGATCCGGCGGTTATGTCTACGCCCGGAACGTGATTTACCACGTGCCCCTGGAGCAGTGAACTTATTTTCCTAAAACCGAGGAGAAGACTCTTATCAAAAACCCCCTTGG
>JAKBNO010000012.1 GCA_021831005.1 Thermoplasmata archaeon | reverse complement strand
GTTGAAGACACCAAATCGCAAATCTGGAAACGTATATAAATTAACCAATCCCCATAATTCTAAAGCCGTTAGTCGAGAGGAAAATTCTGCCATAATTCTTCAGGATAACGGGCCCGCCGGGATTTGAACCCGGGTCGTCGGCTTCGAAGGCCAAAAGGATGATCCAAACTACCCCACGGGCCCGAGACATGATCGCTTTGTGTGTATAAAGTATGACTTTCAACGCCTCATAAAATTCATAACAATACACCCGCAAGATTTTGGCCCGGCCCGAGCTGCTCAGAGATATAATCAGGGAAAGAGACTATGAGGGGGCGACAAAGTTTTCCAATAAGCTGCCGTGGAATAATGGCCAGTGACAAACTCCAAATTATTCACTAGCTAGAGGCTAGTGAAATTAACTGATGGTTCTGGAATCACCGGCACGGTCAGTGACATCATGCTTGTTTGGATCATGAATACTTATACATAGTCTGGAACATTATTAGTTGGCAATGGACAAGATAAAAGTATGCGTAGCTGGAGCAACAGGTTGGGTCGGTAGATCGCTCATACCAGCCATTCACAATTCCGGAGATATGTCTCTGGTGGGCGCAGTTTCTCGTTCATCGGGCGGAAAAAGTGTCGAGACGGTGCTGGGTATTAAGGGTCTCTCAGTAGAGATAAAACCCACTGTGAAGAATGCTTTGGAGCAACGGACAGATGTACTCGTAGATTATACTTCTCCAGATTCAGTGAAGTCGAACGTTTTAACCGCAATAAGGAAAGGCGTCAATGTAGTGGTAGGGACTTCTGGCCTGACAGACGTCGATTATGAGAAAATTGACAGGGAAGCTTCTGAACAAGAAGTCGGAGTTATTGCGGCGGGAAATTTTGCAATCTCTGCTGCACTCTTGTTGCATTTTTCAGAACTAGCAGCGAAGTACATGCCGTCGTGGGAAATAATTGATTTTGCTTCCTCAAAGAAGATAGATGCTCCAAGCGGAATGACGAGAGAGCTAGCGTTTCGTTTATCTAAAGTGAGAAGACCGGAAAGCGAAATTCCGGTTGACAGTGTCAAAGGAATAAAGGAAGCCAGAGGGGCGAATATTAACCACACACAGGTTCATTCCATTCGCCTTCCCGGTACAGTAATTGGAGCCGAAGTACTATTCGGAAAACCAGACGAGAAACTCAGTATAAGATATGATGCTGGAACCAGCGCAATGCCATATATCGAAGGAACATTACTTGCTGTGCGCAGGGTTCGAGAAATTAAAGGTCTCAGGCGGGGGCTTGATACCATCCTTGATCTCTAGTCTCTGGGGCATAAGTTTTCCGATTTAGAACGTTGTGTAGATTGTGAAAACAGTTCACAAGCGACGTCAGATTAACGTTCTTATCACTCAACAATTTCGTAGTTAGGTTTTTATTTCCATACTAATGGAGGATTCAGCGAGCGTGGTGTAGCCTGGTAACACGTGAGCTTGCCAAGCTCATGCCTCGGGTCCAAATCCCGGCGCTCGCATAGTCGGAATAGTTTATGAAATTTCAGAATTTTGAAGACAACTCGATTAATCCTAGGATAGGACTCGGAACTTCTACTGATTGGTTTATGACCGGGAGCAATGCGCTTGAAATAAACATCAGTGAGCAGAATTTTAAGTGAGGTTGTCTCGCTCGAGCCAAAGAAAGGGTTTTATTCCGTATTTTCTCTACTCAATTCTATGAAATGGGTAACAAGAGAAAAGGCAAAAGTAGACAGGATAGCCTGTCCGTGGCTCATATCGAGATTTGTAGACAAAAACCCTGAATTTCTGTTTGTGGCAAAGGAAAAAGTTATGGAAGTTGCCAAGTCAGAAAACGCCATTCCTTTCGATGCTCCTGGAGCAGAACTCTTCCACTACGAAGAAAATGGTAAGGAATATGTAAGTTTTGACTCAATAATTAAGAAATACAATCTCAAAGATCCTGCCCTGCTCGAGTTCGCAAGAATAGTGAGGGGAGCGGACGCTCACATCCCGGATGCGCCTCCTGAGTCGACTGGTCTGGAGGCTGCTGCCCTTGGATTCAGGGAGATAGCAAAGGATGACCACGAGAATATGAAACTTCAGTTTCCATTCTATGACGCAATGTATACCTACGTGAAGGGAAGGATGGAAGGAAAGACTAAACTGGAACACGCAAAGAAGTGATACCGGAATACATTACATATTGAGAAGGGAAATAATTGCTACAGTTTCTAAAGAAAATAGAACTACCACCTGAGGAGAATTGCTCTTTTGATCACGGGGATGTCGATCAAACAACAGGCAGAGTCTACGTTGCACATACAAGCTCCGGAACAGTCGAAGTGTTCGATGGTCAACAGGAGCGCTGGACAAAAAAAATTCCCGACTGTGCGGGAGGAAGTGGAGTGATTTTCGATGCTATCAATAACAGAATATTTGCGGCATCTAGATCTGCGGGTCATATTCTGTCAATAGAGGGGAACTCAACCGATGTCGTCCTAAAATTTGAAACTGGGAAGAAGCCCAATGGACTCGCTGTAGACGGAGAAAGAGGAATTTTGATGACAGCCGATGTAGGAGATAACTATGCGAGGTTTCATTCCCAGAATACGGGGGAGGTTTTGGCTTCAGTAAAGCTAAGCGGGAGACCGAGATGGAGCGCATATAGGAAAGCAAGCGACCAGTATCTCATCAACATAATGGAGCCATCTGGCGTTGAGTTCATTTCGGGAAAGAATTTCAGTCGAACCGGATTCTATCCTATCGATCAAATGGGACCACACGGACTGGTGATAGTTGGAAGCTTCGCTTATGTTGCGAGTGACGACGCTACCCTTTCAAAATTCAATATCGATTCGAAGGAGCTAGCGGGCAAGGCTGCTCTGGCAGGACCCCCTGATGTCCTCTGGCACAACGCAAAGCAGAACCTGGTTTACTGCAGCATCGGAGATCCTGGAGTCGTACAGGTTTTTGATGGAAAAACTCTGGAGATTGTTCAGGAGGTAAAAACCGAATATGACAGCCATACTCTAACTTTTGACGAGAAACGTCAAAAGCTCTACACTTTCCAACCCGACAGCCATTCAGTTGGAGTCTACCAAGCCTAATTGAATGTTAAACTGCTGATAGGTGCATAGCATCTCTCCATTTTACTTTCCGTGGACCCGTTGGAATGATATCTTTAAAGTCGTATGATTCCGTCGACCTGTCCCGCAAAGACCTGTTCATTATTCTGGTTGAATCCGTTCATGCTTATTCTCAGCCTCATCACTTTTTCTTCCTTGTCCACCTTGGTGATCTCGGAATCACAGCTTATCAAGTCTCCGACGTAAACCGGTTTGATGAAATGAAACGAGAAATCTCTTGCGATGAAGTTCAGGTCTCCACCCATCTTTGTTGGGATTGTCGCAGTCAAAAGTCCCTGAACCATGATTCTCCCCAGACTGTCAGGTTGAACGTGGTGTATACCCTTATCGCCGGATAACTCGCCGAATGAAATAACATCCTCCCTCGTAAATGATCTGCTGAACTTAGATTTCTGCCCGACTCTGATTTCCATTGCAAATATCATAATTTCGAACCACTATTACATCTTGTCGAAATCCGTTTATTCAGTGACATTCCGCCTCATTGTTTCACACGTACAACTTTGATAGAACTGGCGTTCTGCTTTCGAAAAATGTACCAATCTCATTAAATGCAAATTTTATTAGTATCAAGCATGGTCCAGCCCATTCAAGCAGAACGTAATACCTCTCGAGACCCTGCAAAGAAAAAGTTGCTTACCGTCTCGATTGTAATTGTAGCAGTGGTGTTGATCGCTTCAGCGGCGGGGGCATTTTATTTTGAGTCGGTCAGAAATCATTCAGCATATCACGTGGCGACAGCCACCCAATCGGACGTGAATCAGGCATCAGGGTCCAATATGACAAAGACTTCTTCCACATATTCGCCAGGGGGCAATTATACCATCACGAGTTCGTCTGTGGCTGAATATGCCAAATTCGTCAATGGGAGCTCTAATCCCAACGGAACTATACTGCTTGGATCTATCGAGTTTAGCACTCAGGCAGAGGCGACTAGTTACTACAACGCAATATACAGCAACGAATCGGCTTCCCTTGCTGCTCTGAATGTCACTGTACACAACGGAACCTACGGTGGATTTTCGTACTTTAATGCAACATTCCAAGGGAGCAGTACATTTCCTGAAATCAACCTTTACGAATACATAGCCATTGGACACGCTGGAAGGTTCCTGTTCGTGATAGTTGATGTGAACGTTCCCATGACGAATCCAAAACTCATTTTGGATGACCAGATAAACGCTATGTCCTAGTCGAGCGCCCACCGATACCGTCGGGTATATCTTTTCCTCTATTCTCCAATTCTTTCAGGTACGCAATTCTTTCTGATGTGCTTGGATGGCTGGGATTCCACTGCCAATGGATGTTTATGGGAGTGTGGTTCAGTCTCGATATCTTCAAGAGTGAGTCCGCAAGCAATCTTGGGTTGGTGAGGGTTGCAGCGACCAGATCAGCCTCCCTTTCAAATCTCCTTTGGAGTATGGGAAGAAGGATGTATGCAGTTACAAAAACGGAAGCAGCTATCCCGAAGACCAATCCCAATTTGGCACCGTAATTCAGAGTGAACACGATGAATGCAAAAAGTGCGTTTCCAATGAGAAGAAGGTCTATCCCTACGAAGACCATAGTTTTGGTGAGATGGTTCATCTTTGCATGTGCCATCTCGTGAGCGATTATTGCCAGATCCTCATCCTCAGTGAGATTGTCGATCATGAAGTTTGTAACGAAAACGTATCGATGACGCAGACCAGCTTGAAATGCATTCGCAATCTTCGCTCTGCTCCAGTTTACCTCTCTGAATCCGGTAATTTCCACTCCCATTTTCTCAGCAATTCTCTTCGCACCTTCAATTATCCTTGAATTCGATATTTCCTTTGAGCTCCGTTTCCAAATCTGCACTCTGATGTTGACTGCTAATCCGGTTAAGATGACTGCGAGCATTATGTCGAGGTACAGAAAAGTGAGATAAGTCCTTCCGAAAGAAAGGATAATTGCTGCTGACATTACCCAGAAAGGTATCACTATGTATAGGTATGAAAGTGAATTCCTTGCATATCCAGAGTAGCCTGTCTTCACCTTCCTATATTTCAGATCTAGGGTGTACGTGAGGTAGGAGGATATGAGGAGTGATGGAACCAGAATGGTTGCTTCCTCCAGAGTTTCCAGCAGAAAATTTGTCCACGTGCTAGAGAAGTAGAAGATGAGTGAAGACACGAGAACGACAAGAGCTGTCACTGTCCCTATGATCCATCTCCTCATCCAGAACAATGCGTCGATCTCTTCCTTGCTGTCCTCCGACATTTCCTCTCGATTCAGTTGGACTGCTCTTAAAAGTTTTAGGTTATTTGCAAAACGAAATAAATCACTGTCGTCCGGACCTGTATCATTGGACGTACTGACTGTAAATGGAGGGGTACGTTTTCACTAGATACAGGTTGACTTCCAAAACATTGACATATGGCGTTCCAAAGAAGAACAGCGTGTACTGCCTGTACTTCAGCAGTGTAGCATTAAGCACGGACTCGGAGATACCGGTGGCATTGTGTATCCTCGGTACCTGACTCATTGCGTCTTTCAACGTTATATCCGGATCTACCCCTGAAGCGGAGTCGTTTCTGGGGTGGAAGAACACTGGGACGGTGAAATTCTGTGCTATGAGTTCGGAACCAATTGACTTTCCATCGTAATAAACCTGTGAACCGTTCGACTGCCACGGAAGTGTTACCTGACCTATTCCAGTCATGACTATAGGAAATACGAGACCGCATATCAGCAACGATATGAGGGCGAGTCTCACATTTGTGGACAGGCTCTTTACTCCTTTCATATCGTCACCCTGAGAACAGTTATGAGAATCGCAATGAGTTTAATTCCGATGAACGGGAGCACTATTCCACCAAGTCCGTAGATGGTCACGTTCTTCAGGAAAATCTTCATCGTGCTGGACGGTTTGAACGTATTCCCCCTCAGTGCAAGGGGAATCAGGGCTGGTATGATTATGGCATTGAATATGAGCGCGGAAATGACCGCGAGGTGTGGGGTGAGGTGCATCAGGTTGAGCGCACCCAGTTCTGGCAGTGCTGCGAACATTATTGGCACTATAACGAAATACTTCGCTATGTCATTTGCTATGCTGAAAGTTGTGACCGTCCCTCTCGTCATCAGAATCTGTTTACCGAGCATGATCACGTCCATTATCTTAGAGGGATTTGACTCGAGATCTACCATGTTTGCTGCCTCCTTTGCAGGCTCTGTACCTGACGCCATGGCCAATCCAACATCTGCTGCTGAGAGTGCGGGAGCATCGTTCGTCCCGTCTCCAATCATCGATACAATCTTTCCTCTCTTCTGTTCTTCCTTGACAAATTCGTACTTGGTTTCTGGCCTTGCCTTTGCAATATAGTCGTCTATTCCTACGTCCTTCGATATGAAACCAGCGGTGGTCGGCTGATCCCCTGTCACCATGACCACCTCGATGTCCATTTCCTTGAGGGCCTTTATCTTCTCCCTGACTCCAGGTTTGACCTCATCTTTTAACTTTATGAACCCGATGACATCTCCTACCTCTGCAACTGCCATAACCGTTGCACCGTCTTCGGATATCTTTTCCAGCGTCTCGTCATATCCTGGCGGTTTAATCTTCACGTAATCTATTATAGCATCCGGAGCGCCCTTCACTATCTCCAGTTCCTGTTGCGGTTCGTCTCCCGATGCGAACTTTCTTCTGAGCCTCTTCCTCTGGAGTATGCCCCTTCCCCCTTTCGGGAGTAGAAATTCGTGAGTATCGGTCATCTTCACGCTGCTTCGCCGGGTAGCAGCGCTGAATTCCTCGAATTCTGACCGCTCTATGGATCCAAATTGATGGGGTACGAAGCCTAGGTTGTATGCGAGTTCGACTATGCTCTTGCCTTCTGGAGTATCATCTTCCCAGGAAGAAAGAAGCGCCGCTTCACCGACTTCCCTCTCCGTGTGATTTCCTGAAGGCACGAACCTTACAGCTTTCCTCATACCTTTTGTTATCGTTCCAGTCTTGTCCAGTAGGAGGGCATCTGTGTCTCCTGATGCCTCTATTGCCTTCCCAGATTTTGCGATAATCCTCTTAACAGACATCCTGTTTATTCCCGAAATTCCTATTGCGGGTAGAAGTGCTCCTATTGTCGTAGGAAGCAGGCAGACGTAGAGGGCGATTACGACGGCGAGGTCTATGCCAAGTCTCAGCTCCACTCCGAGGAAGAGCAGACTCACGACGATTATAGTAAATATGGCCGAGAATCCAGCGATTAGAATTGTAAGTGCAATCTCGTTCGGTGTCTTTGGTCTGGAAGAAGATTCCACAATACCGATAAGTTTACTGACATAAGTTTCGTCGGGGTTTGTCGACACCCTGGCTACTAGACTGTCCGTTGTAACCAATGAACCACCGAGAAGGGTGGAACCCACAGATTTCCTCACGTTTGCCGATTCGCCTGTCAGTAGAGATTCATCGACCATCGCAATGCCCTCGAGAACCTCCGAGTCTATCGGTACCTTGTCACCGTGGTCCACCAGGATCAGGTCTCCCTTGCGAAGATCGTCCGAATGAACCGTTTCAAAATTGCTTCTGTTTGACGATAGCAGCCGCTTTGCAGTCATCTGTTCCTTCATCTTTCTGAGACTGGATGCAGTGTTTCTGATCTGAGCTTCAGCTATTGAATCTGAAAGGGTGCTGAACCACACCGTTATTATAAGTATCAGGGCGACTTCAGAATAGAACATTTGCTCCCGACCGCTTGAGACTATTGGGATGAGAGTGGGATCTATTGCCATCAGTAGAACTATGAAGAACGTGAGTTCGGTGATGAACATTACGACGTTTGACTTCAGTACCCACGGGTTCAGCCTCTTCAGTGAGTCGATTATTATCGAGGACCAGTGCAATTTGTTTTCAACAATCGCGTTCGTATCAGAGGGCAAAGATGACACCCCCGAAACTGGTCTTGAAACCCTCAAGGAATTGAAGGATTGGTCCGAGTACTAGGAATGGGAAAAATGTGAGAACGGTCAGGATGAAAATGCTGACCACAAGAATGACGACAAAACTTATGTTGCCTGTCTTTAGGCCCTGACTTGGCGTTCTCTTCCTCACTGCCACGCTGTCTGCAATTGCTAGCATGAACAGCATCGGAAGGTACCTTCCGAGCCACATTACTATTCCCGTCGTCACGTTGAAAA
Source organism: Thermoplasmata archaeon (assembly GCA_021831005.1). Classification (GTDB taxonomy): domain Archaea; phylum Thermoplasmatota; class Thermoplasmata; order Thermoplasmatales. Next base: position 19,239 of record JAKBNO010000012.1, on the reverse strand, counting down.
ATATTGTGTTTCCGGATGCTCCGAGGAAATCGGAACCATTGTTGGCGGCTGAAGACGTGAACTCATAAAATATCTGAGTAAAACCTATGGAGTTTGTCGTCAGTCCGGCCGCCTTTTCTGCTCCTATTGCGAAGGCAAGGACAGTAGGCACAAGGATGATTATTGGGTGAGTTAGAAATGCCATTACTGCAAGCTTCACATCCCTCCCCTCAATCTTGATGCCCAGATACTCCGGAGTCCTACCTGCCATCAGACCAACCAGGAAGATTGTAACAATGACGTACATTATCAGATACATTGCTCCGATCCCTTCTCCCCCTGGAGCTCCCTGTATAAGCATACCTATGAATCCGGTAAAAATGACAACTGGATTGAATGCCGCCAGAGATGCGTTAACCGAACCCGTAGTGAAGGCGGTTGTCGTGACCGTCCAGAACACCGAGGCAGCTCCTCCATACCCGACCTCCAAACCCCTTCCAGTATGAACCTTTGGAAGAAAAGCGATAATCAAATCAATTCCATAGATGGCGTATGCCGCGAGGAATAGCGTCCTTCCTTCCCTGTTGTCCCCTACCATTCGCCCGAACATGAACAGAGTTGCGGTGGGGATGAACATCATCATCCCCAATTCCAAGAAATCGGTTACCTGACTTGGGTTCTGGAGGGGATAAGCTGAGTTGGCGCCGAAGTACCCCCCACCGTTTGTTCCAAGCTGCATTATGGAGACGAGGGATGCGATCGGTCCCCTATAGAGTATCTCGTAAGCATCCTTCTGGAGCGTTGGAATTAATGTGTAACCACCCAAGCTCTGTGGAATGCCAAGTGCTATCAGGACCAAGGTGGTAATGAATGTGAGCGGTAATAGTACCCTAGTGAGCGACCTGACGTAGTCGAAGTAGAAATTACCTATCGTTCTTGCCTTGCCGGCAAATCCTCGCAAGATCGCTACTCCAGCAGCCAATCCTGTTGCTGCTGAAGTGAACTGAAGGAACTGAATTGCGGACATCTGGCTCAGATATGAGAGCGTCGTCTCGCCGTTGTAGTGCTGCAAGTTTGTATTTGAGGAGAAAGAGAGAACTGTATTGAACGCAAGGGACCATGACATCCCCTGGTAGTGCATCGGATTGAGCGGGAGGTTAGCCTGAAACATCAGTATGAAGAGAGCGATTACCGTCTGTGCGACGTTCAGGTAGAAAAGGGCCTTGAAATATTCCTTCCAACCCATGTTCTTGGTACTTTCGATTCCTGATAGAGTATATATGAAATTCTCTATCGGCTTGAAAAACTTGTCAAGCCTGCTCTTGCCGCCCGTGAATACTGTGAAGAGGTATTTCGAAAAGAACCAAGAGAATACTATGACTACCCCCCAAACGACTGCAACGACGAACAGGTCTTCGATCGAGAGCATGATGACACCTACAGGCTGGACCTCCAGAGCGCCCACATACCTAAAGTGATAGTCATAACGATCTCAACGCATCCAACAATTAAAATATTTTACAATATCCAATTATTCCGGGACTTCAAGCAGGTGATTACGGTGCGATTTCAGCACTATTGAAGTGACTGTGCTCTTTATTCCACCTATCTTCATTATTCTGTTCTTGAGCATATCCCTGAATTCTTCTATGCTAGCCACATTCACTAATACTATAACGTCAAATTCACCTGTTACCTCGTATATCTGGACAGCGTTCTTTATTTCTTTTAGGGAAGAAATCACCTCGTCCATTCTCTGGGGATCCACGAATAAGTCTACGAATGCAAGTACTCTCTCTGCCAAATTTTCACTACCTGTTGGCTTCTCCCCTCATCAGGAAAGGCTATAAAAATATTGGTCAGACCTTATATGCCGACTGCTTTTTTAAAGTCCACTTAACCCTTGTTCAGGAACACGGTGAGGCTATCTCCATCCTGTACCCTGTGCTGCAAACCCACGCGCTGATTGGGGAATCTCACGGATTTGCCCGTAATGGTGGCGAATTTGAATTTTTCGACGAATTCTGTGTGAACGGCCTTGCAAACGTCTTCGACCGTGCTTCCCTCTCTCACCACCATCGGTTCCTCATCTGCAGGCGCATTCCAGGGTATGAGATGCACCCTGATCATCCTGACCTTCCCGGCTATCTTCTCCTTCAGGAGATCTATGTTCCTTTTCTTCGTAACGGAGGTTGGGATGGGGTTGAGGTTTAGGGATTCTAGGAACTCATACGCCTTCTGGAATTCTGGAGTGTCTGACTTGTTCAGGATGAAAATCGCAGGGATGTACACCCTGTTCCCAAGCAGACCATCTATGAAAACATCCGGAGTCATGGATTGTCTCAGTATTATGTCTGCGTTTATTATCCCGAACTCCCTGCTTATGGATTCTAGAAGCTCAATATCGAATTCGGATTTTCCCACTTTGGTAATGTTCAGCCCTCCTTTGTCTTTGAGCAGTATGGACATCTTCGGAGGCTTCTGGTTGATCCGGATACCTTCTCTCTGCAGCTCCTTGATGATGTAAGACGGATCGTACTTGGAAGGATCAAGGACGACCACGATCAGATCCACGTTCCTCAGGACTGAAATGACCTCCTTCCCCCTTCCTCTACCTTCGTGCGCACCTTCGATGACTCCCGGCAGGTCAAGTATCCTGAACTTCATGTCCCTGTATTCCATCACACCTGGAACTATGGAGAGAGTGGTGAAATCGTAAGCTCCGACCCTGCTTTCTGCGTTTGTGATCGCGTTCAGAATGCTGCTCTTACCAACCGAAGGCGGACCCAGCAGGCCGATGCTTGGATAGATTCCTTTCTTTATGAAAAAACCTGTTCCTGCTCCCTTCTTGGATCTTTCTTCTCTTACCTTTTCGAGCCTCGCTATCTTTGCCTTGATCCTCCCGATGTGGTGTTCCGTAGCTTTGTTGTACTGTGTCTTCTTTATCTCCGCTTCGAGTTCCTTGATCTCATCATCAATAGCGGGCATCTACGGTGACCTTCACCAAGCTCAGGACTTCGAAATCGTAGTCCAATTCGTTCACAATCCGGAATGAGAGTCCTTCAAACTGTCCCTTTTCTGTGTGAGATAATGAGGACTCAATATAAAAAGCGTGGTCGGAATATTCACTGAATTTTTTCAAGAATTCCGAGGTCAATTCATTTCCTTTGGTGCCACCCGTCCAGGTTGGGTCGTCAGGAGCTTCTGAGGGAAGATAGGGAGGATTGAAAACGCACCAGTCGAATTTTCCCCTTATTCCATCGAACATATTTGTCCTGACAACATTCACCGAGAGACCGCTCTGGATTGCGTTATTTCTCGCGCACCTTGTTGCCTTATCCGATATATCCACAAGGGTGACAACTGATCCACTCCTGGCATAGCTCAGCCCTATGATACCCGTTCCACAACCAATCTCCAGTATCCTGCCCTTTATTTCTTCAATGCCCAATAAGAGATAGGAGTCGTCCTCTGGTTCGTAAACTCCAGCGCACTTCTCTATTCTCATAGGTTTAGTGCTTCTTCAATGTTAGAAATCTCAACTGTAGTGCTGTCTTCTCCTATCAGTGCACCTTTGCTGTTTGAAACGACAGAAGCTCCGATGTACAGACTGCCGAAGTTAGCGGTTCCTACCCTTCCCTTCACACCGAATATCTTGCCGAGTTCATCAATCTCATCATCTGTCATATTAGGAGGTATGACCAGTCCTGATGATGTAATCAGCCCGCTGGACCCAACCGTCCTTACTTCCTTGAATTTTCCCTTAACAACTTCCACCCCTAGAACCTCTCTAATTGTCCTGACGGACCCATCGCTGAACTCTTCGTGGATGAGGGCGGCCCTGTTGTTAGCAAGAATGTTGTTCCCCACAGCATTCAGGTTGTCTTCCAGGACTGCATAGTTGACGTCCTTTGGGATGTTCTTGAGCTCCTCTTCTGTTACTATATTGCTGAAAATCATTCCGTTAGAGTTCATGACGGCCATCGAACCGAGAAGATTCGAGCCACCGATGGTCATCTCAATAGGCTCTGTTTTGAGATAGTGTGAAGTCATACTCTTGATGTCTCTATCGGAGTTCCTTGGCACCAAGGTATAGTCTTCCCAGGTCCTGAGATAGACTCCCAAAAAAGGAGAATTGAATATCCTCGTTACCTGTATCATGCCTGATCTGGAAGAAGTACCTCAGCTGAATTGTCCTCTTCCAGTTTCAGTATCTTCACCCTCAGTTTCCTTGGAGGTTTTTCGATTCCCCTCTTCCAGATGAACTTGTTGACTGAATCGTCAATCCAAACGTTATCTGAAGGAACCTTCACGAAGCGTGCCACTTTCGCCCTTAGCAGCGATACCGCCGCAGAACTCCTTCTCTTCCTTGAAACGTAAACTACTTCCCTCAGTGATATTGTCATCTCAACTTCTTTCTCTGCCATTCATCTCACTCCTTCAGCTTGTTCCTTCTCCACGTCCTCCTCTTCGGATTGGTGGTAACTCTCCTGTTTGTCTTCATCATAACCCAGGCAGGAACCCTGGAATTCTCGTTCACTTTTGCCATCAGTCTCTTCTTCGTCGCAACATGCTTGTTTCTAGCCAAATTTGTTCATCTCCTCTCTATTTTTGTCTCTCTCTTTTCTGATAATCTTGCCAGGAGGGATTTCACCTCTGCGTCTGCGATCAGCCTGTTCAGGCGACCCGACTGGGCAAGCATTATTATTTGATTTTCCACGTTTTCGACCAGTTCTGGTTTCACGAGCCTGACGTTGGTCAGTCTCTCGTAGGCCTCTGGAGTCACGAATCTCTTTATGGCGTCATGTCTCTCTTTCTCAGCCGCCCTTCGTTGGGTTGCTTCTCTCTCCTGAGCATCCTGGCTAGCGGCTGCCTGGCTCTGGAGGTCCATCATCCTTCTTCTCTTGATCTCTTCTAGTTCCCTATCATCGGTCAATTCTTTTCAACCCTCAGATGTATTTCTCAATTGCAGGAACCTTTTCCTTCAATGCCACTGAAGCGTTCTTTGCTGCGGAATTGAGCAGTTTAGTTCCCGAGGAAGAAACGGATCTTCCTTTCTTGCTTTTCAGCACATATCCCAGTTTTTCAAGGTCCTGCAGTGCAGACCTCAATACCTTTCTTGATCCCTTTCCGGCGTGGTGTGCCTTGGATCCTCTGTCCACCTTTCCTCCGTATTGAGAGGCGAGCCTCTCTATCCCTATGGGTGAGTTCGTCGCAACCTTTCTGAGAACGGATGCGACTCTGATATAGTACCAGTCAGCTTCGTTCGGTCCCCGCTCCTTGTGCTGGCCGGTCTTCACTTCTTTTGCCCACTTTGGCTCCTGAATTTCCTTTGATAGCTTGTTCGAAATCTGCCTTATCAACATCTCTGGTGGTATATCCTTGAAATTGACCATTGCTACATCCTTCCTTAACCGTATAAGGAAGGTATATTTAAAATTCCTCGCAAATTATCTCAGTCTCACGGTCTCTAAATTATAGGGAGCATAGCTTTCCACTCCGAATTTCAGAGAAAGTGCTCGCGAGAACTCCGTGGCCTTGCTTGCGTCGCCGTGGTTCACCAGGATCCTCTTCGGTTTGAATTCGAGGGCTTCTATGTACTTCATGAGCTGCCTCCTGTCAGAATGGCCCGAGAATCCATCCACGGTATCTACCGTCATTGCAATCTTGACCTCCTGGACTCCGTTGTTCCTGCGAACATTGAGTTGCTTTGTTCCAGACAGTATCCTTCTTCCGAGTGTTCCCTCCGCCTGATACCCTACAAACAGCAGGAAGTTCCTCTCATCGTCTGCCCAGTTGGAGAAGTATTCAATGACCGGTCCACCGTTCATCATACCGGATGTGGCTAGCACCACCAGTGGGCCAACGTCACTAACGATGTTTTCCCTCGTTTCAGGTGCATCGACCCTCTTGAAAATATCGGAGAGGAATGGGTTCTCCTTCTTGCGGGTTATCAGGTCCCTCAGATTGGAGTTGAGGAATTCAGGGTAGGCTGTATGGATGCTGGTCGCCTCATAGATCATTCCGTCCAGATATACCGGCACCTTCGGAATCTCCCCCAGCCTATATTTCTCTTCAAGTACGAGCATTACCTCCTGGCTCCTTCCGACCGCAAAAACGGGTATCAGCACCTTCCCCTTTGTCTCGGCCACCAGCCTTATGATCTGAGCAAGTCTCTCCCCTGCCTCCTGTCTGCTGGGCTGAAAATCGTTCCGGCCACCGTAGGTGCTCTCCGTGACAAACGTTTCCACCCTAGGAAGCCTGCTGTCTGCAGCGTTGAACAGCCAGGAATTCATGTATTTTATGTCGCCAGACATCAACAGGTTGTGGAAGCCTTCCCCTATATGGAAATGTACAACTGAGGACCCCAAGATGTGTCCGGCATTTCTAAGTGTCACCCGGACGTCCGGAGATATGTCCGTTGTCTCATTGTAGTTGAGAGTGACGGTGTGCCTTATCAGGCTCCTGACATCTTCCATTTTGTAGGGTATCTTCCTGTTCTCTGACATTCCGAGTTTAACGTAATCCATAAGCAACAGGAGCAGCAAGTCCCTCGTCGGCGCCGTCATATAAACGGGACCGTCATACCCTATGTTGAACAGATAGGGGAGGAATCCGCTGTGGTCCATGTGAGAGTGAGTCAACACCACTCCGTCGACTGAGTTGAGTGGCCACAGCTCTGGTGCTCCCAGATAAGGTGCGCCACTTGCCGGGTCGTCAGAGTCGATGGCGGCCGGGTCGACCCCGCAGTCTATCATTATCTTTGAATTCTTCGTCATCAGAAGCGACGAAGCCCTTCCAACTTCACGCCATGCGCCGAGGCATGTGAGACGGGCGAAATTCTCTCCGGGGAGAGGATCTCTGCTTATCCTCTTTGCCAAGTTCCTCAGGAATTTCCTCCGCTCATCGGACTCAGCCTTCAGGAACTCTCTGACCATCTTTATGGTCGCACTCTTGATGGGGGGTGTCCTCATTATCCTAGGCGCCCATTTCACATCCTTTCTGATAGTCGCTATGATATGGGAGTTGTACACCTGAATTCTCTCGGGATCGTCGAGCTCGATGATGACCTCTCCGGAATCGTGCTCAAAGAATATATCCGAAATTGAGACGTCTTCTGGGAGGATCTTTCTTATCATCTCTTCTGCTTCCTTCTCATCGACCAGGGAGGAGCTGTCTGGTCTGATTATTATCCTCTTTCTAATGGATTGAGCAAGTTTCTTTATCTTCTCTGGGTCTTCCAGGAATTTGTAGCTCTCTTTAGAATAGAGAACCACGTTTGCTCCCTCCATATCCAGGCTAGTGTACCCTAATCCTGGAAAAATCGTTTCCAAGTTTTCCCTTGCGTTAGCTATGATTTCTTCATATTTCATTAAAAATTCCTTCTTTAAAAACAAAAATAATAAAAATTATAATTATTTAAGTTTCTTTATTCTTTTCTGAACCTCCTCTTCTGAAAGTTCCTTGTATCCCTCGTCTGGGGTGATCGTGATTATGTCCATTCCATTTCCAGTGGCTGCGTCCCTCTGGAGCGAAGTTGAGATCGCCCTTATGGCAAGGTCTATTCCTTCATCCCTGCTCATGTTGTCTCTGTAACCGTCCTCAAGTACACCGTACACATATGGCGATCCGGATCCTGTGCTCACAAACTTGTCCTCTACCGAGCCTCCAGCTTCGTCTATCGAAAAGACGTGCGGGGCGGCATCGTAGCCTGCAAGTATTATCTGAACGTAAAAGGGTGCAAACTTGGTCTGGTTCAGCATGTTCGCCAGTAGAGTGGATAACCCAGCGACAGATATTCTCGTTCCTTTCTTGTATTTGAACAGTTCAGCTTCTGCCTTTAGGTATCTGACGAGAGTTTGCAAGTCTCCGACAAGTCCTGCTGTGGTCATTCCGATGAAATCGTCAATCTTGTAAACCTTCTTCCCAACCTTGTGAGCAACCATGTAACCCGCTGTGACTCTGTGGTCTGCGGCGATCACTAGTCCACCTTTTACAACCATCGCCAATGTTGTAGTTCCTGTTTTAAGTTCTTGCACGTATAACACCTTCTCAAAACTTACTGGACTATCCAATAAGAATATATAATTACTTCGTTACAAAGTGAAAGGATAAAAGACAGGAATGGATGGATTTGTGCAAAAAAGCATGGTTCAAGATCCGGTCAGGGGCACCTGACTCTCGTCTGTTTTGAGTCAGAATTTAGTTAACGATAACATTATATTTCACCCTTTATTAATCCACGCGTGAGGGTTTCAAACAATTACTTTCACAGTAAAATTGAGGTGATAAACAATGAATATAGACCCAAATATCACCAAGTATCTCATGAAGGTAAAGATAGTCACCGACGGGATAGTAGAAAAACCCGATGTGGTGGGAGCTATTTTTGGCCAGACGGAGGGCTTGCTGGGTGATGAACTAGACTTAAGAGACCTGCAAAAATCAGGAAAAATAGGAAGAATAGAAGTAGATATCGAATCAAAGAACGGCAAATCTGAGGGAACTGTTTACATTCCATCTGGAGTTGACCAGGTTGAGACGAGCATTGTAGCTGCTAGCTTGGAGACGATAGACAGGATCGGGCCCTGCAAGGCTAAGGTAGAGGTTCTTGGTGTAGAGGATGTCAGGGTAGCCAAGAGAGAGAAGGTCGTCGAGAGGGCAAAGGAGATCCTTGAGAAGATGCTTCTGAACAACAAGAATCTGGGAGAAGACCTGGTCCAGACCGTAAGGAGTAAGGTGGAGAATGCTGAAATTGCAGCATATGGCCCCGACAAGCTCCCGGGAGGGCCCAACTTGAACGCGAGCGAATCCATCGTTGTGGTGGAGGGAAGGAACGACGTCCTGAATCTTCTGAAATTCGGCATCAAGAACACGATCGCCGTTGAAGGGACAAACATATCAAAGACGATATCTGATCTCACAAGAAAGAAGACTTCCACGGCATTCCTAGATGGAGACAGAGGAGGAGACCTGATTCTGAAGGAACTACTTCAGGTCGCTGACCTTGACTTTGTTGCCAGAGCGCCTAGCGGATTCGAGGTGGAAGAGCTCACATACAAACAAGTGGTGAAGGCTCTCAGGGACAAATCGCCCCTTGACCAGTACCTTGCATCCCACGGAATGCAGGAAGAACTCAAGATACTCAACACGAAGACCGAGTCTGCCCCAAAAAAGAGGGAGGAGGAGGTCATCCAGGTTGTTGCGGCAGCAGAGTCCCGACCAAATGGTTCTGCAGACAACGGACAGAAAGCTACGGGTGCAAAAGCATACATGAAAATCCTTGACGAAGCGTCGCAGGGAAAGGAAGTTAGGTTCTATGACGACGGGTGGGAACTGATAGGCAAGCTACCACTCAACGAGGTCATAGAGAAATTCGCTTCAATCGAAAAGAAATACACCAAGATTGTCACCGGAGGAATTGTGTCCCAGAGACTGCTGGATACCGCCTACACGAACGGGATCAGAGAGATCTACGGAATCAAACTCGGACACATTGCGAAGAGGCCAGCAGACATAAAGGTCGTAACCAAGGAATTCGGAAGGAATTAATTTAGATACAGCCTGAATAAATAACATCAGCTTGATCTTTGATAAGGTCAACTGATGATTCTCCTTTTTTTGTCACACAATGATCAAAGAAAAGTCTGTATTTTCAAATGACATTCATATCTATTTCCTTGGATCAGGTTGACTAAAGATTTCTATGAGACTAGAAATTTTCTAGACAATCAAATGAGTGTCAGAAACGACAATGTGGTTCTAATCACATATTGAGCATCTTTCTTGCTTCATCAGAGATCATATCCAGATTCCACTGTGGTTCCCATACGAGCTCTATATCACACTGCTTCACACCCGGCAGTTCCTCCACTCTCTTCTGTGCCTCAACAAGAATCCAGTCAGTGACAGGGCAGCTTGGTGCCGTCATGGTCATTCTGATGCTGACTTTGTCGTTATCGATGTCTAGATTGTAGATAAGACCCAGATTCACTATATCCACTCCTATCTCTGGATCACTGACAGTCTTCAATACCTCGAATACCTCATCTTTTGATACCATTTCATTAAAATTGAACTAATGTATTCATATTTTTTGTCTTTTTTATCTGCGCCTTACAACATATTTGCACAGGACGCTCTATCAAAATTAGACTTGACGGCTTCAAAGGGACAATCCAAATTGAAAGTTTCCTGGACTGTGATTCGACCTCTACCTGAATGCGGTCTGCAAAAACCAATTCAATAACGGCCTCGGCAAAGATGCACTTCAGACCCGCCTAGAGGATGCTTTGGAGTTTGTGAACACATTATTTATATATTCTTGTCTCGCTTTACTCTACGAGCGTAATGAGAAAAGTCTCTGTTGTTATGGGTAGCACAAGCGATCTGGAAACTATGAAGGACGCGATAGGCACGCTAAAGGATTTTGGAATTGCAGTGGATTACGGAGTGTATTCAGCTCACAGATCCCCAGAAAGATTGGTAGATTATTGTTCTAACTTGAAGAAATCTGGGGTTGAAGTTGTCATAGCTGGTGCGGGAGGTGCCGCAGCGCTCCCGGGAATGATTGCTGCGCTCACCGAGATACCCGTGATAGGAGTACCAATCATGGGCAAGACCCTGAATGGGTTGGATTCACTCTTGAGCATCGTGCAGATGCCTCCGGGAGTACCTGTGGCAACTGTTGGCATAAACTCATCCAAGAATGCGGCTCTACTTGCAATCAGGATGATTGCCCTCTACGACGGAGAAATCAAGGGAAAGCTTGAAGAATACATAAAGAAGCAGAAGAAGGATGCCGCAGAGAAGCAGTTGGTTCTCTGATCACTTGTATTTCTTGGGTATCATCTGCTCGTACCATTTCTCAGTGACCTCATCGCTCTCGGGTCTCTCCAGTTTGATATTGATCGACTGAAGGTATTTCGAAATCCTCTTCTTCGTTTCATCCCTGAGTTCGGTAGTAATGGAGAGCTTGTTTCCTGATCTCTTCCCTTTGAAGAATATAGGATCGTACCCATCCCTTAGAAGGACCATCTTTCCCAGCGGTTTCCATCCGAGTATCAGGGAAACGTGCTCCATAGGGAGTGTCCTTGGCAATAACACAACATCCTCACTTCTTGTCGGAGGGGAGAAGCTCTCGTGCTTCCAGGTGTACATTATCTCGTCCCTGGATTTTAGCGGAAGAATTCTCTGGAATTTCCCCTGTTCCATCCCCTTTGAGAGGTAGCTCGAGATGAAATTTCCGTTCATTGATTGGCCAAGGATGTTGGACAGTATCCTTCCATTGAATATACCCAGTTCTTTTGATACTCTGTCCATTGCGGATTCGCTGTTATCAAGAATCTGGGTGAGCTGATACCTGCCCTTGTTGTCTTTGTATACTATGCACTTTTTCAACATTTCATTCAGGTAGTTCAGCGTTTGATTTATCGTAAAACAGGACCGTTCAACAATTGCTTCCCTTGAGAGAGTGGGCATTTTTCTTATAATCTCGTAGAGCTTCTTTGCATTGTCGCTGAGGGAGTTGTACTTGATCGAGGCAAGAAGTGCAACGTTCTCCTTGCTGAGGTAGCCCTGGGAGCCGTCAACAAGGTAACCTTGAACTGCCAGGTTGCTCATCACCAACTTTTCGAGATCGATGCTTCTGTCGCTCTTCATCATGAGCTCAAAATTGCCCTTGTAGCCAAGTATTGAATCTAAAGCAACGACCGGATCCGAGTGCTTGTATCCATTCGTAAAGTGATGCTTCTTCACGAGGTAATGAATCATCTGCTCCTCGTCCATGGACAGGTCGTCAACGGTCGTTCCATTTATCATGAAATTTCTTACCATTGAGTAACCAATACTCTCCATCTGTTCTTTTTCTGGTATCGGAAATGGAATTCTCCTGATCACCAGAGAATCGAATTTTTCTATCTTTGAAATTTCATTGACAACTTCCATTACCTGTTCAAAATTACCCGCATAATCTCCAGTGATTTCGAAAATCTCCAGGATGCCGTTCTCTGTTGCAGTCTCAATACCCAGACGAACAGCCCCATCCTCAAGAAGGAAGAAAGTCATTCCTTCCCCTGTTTCACCCTCGATCCTCTCCCTGTTCATGAGGAAGAGCGGGTCCCTTGTGCTTATGACTGCCTTCTGTTTTGAAAACTCCAGGTCGGTGTAGAGGTATGTAGAGTGGCCACTGACCATCTTCTTGACGTTCAACTTTCCTATGTATTTTCTCACCAGCACCCCGAAGGTCTGAACGATTTCTTCGATGCTGATCGGGCCGTAGGTTGAGATGAATTTCTCGAGGAGTTCTACAGGTTCCTGTGGTTCCACCTTTACGTTCGCCGGTTTACCATCCTTCAGAACGACGTAGTTGTTCTTCATCAGTTTCTCGAAAGTGGTCTCCTCGATGTCCTCCACTCCGTACCCTCCCTTCTTTATCTGATCTGTGACGTATTTGTCCTCTCTGCTGAGTTCTTCAATCCTGTTGAGTGAGACCATCTGTGGCAGGTACTTTTCGTCGAAGAACCCCTTTATCGAACCTGCAAAATGACCCCAAACTATGCCCTTTGATTTAATTTCCTCAGTTGAGTACCCTCTAACAGCCAGTGAATTTTCGGAGCTGGCCACGAGGTAACTATCAAAATAACTCTTACCCCTTCTCTCCAAAGACCTGTTCAACCTAATGCGTCCTATTTCTATCTCGTCTGTCGATCGTAATTCCTTCAGATCTTCTGACAGAATGTATTGCCTGTCGACCTTCGGGAAGAAACGCCCTGAAACGATCACTTTCCTGGTGGTCAGATCTTCGATAACTTCATCAAGTTCGTTCATTTTGCCTATTCTGTCTACGATCTCGTTGAAGGTGAGTGGCCCATTTTGCCACAACAACCAGAGCACTACTCTCTTCACCGATTCCACCTTCTCTGCCCTGTCGACTTTTCTGTTGTACCACTTCACCCTGTTCCCGTGTCTCAGGAAATAAGCGGTGTATGCTCTCTCCATCTTTCTAAGGACAATGAGCGCAGACCCTGGATCGAGGTTGTTGTTCTTGGCGATCAAATTCGTGCTTTCTCCATCTTTGAAATCTACCTTATCCTCGCTCTCCTGCATGAAAACTGATGCGAGATATGGTACGTTTTCCTTGAGCGTGTAGGTTGTTTTTCCCGTGAAAACGGGTACAATTTCACCACTTGTGAGATACTCGGTAACTGCCTTGAAGTAGTCTTCAGGAACATCCACTTTCTTGAGAGGTGAAAATGAAACGGTCGAATAGATGTCAGCGAATCCGGCATTGCGGAGGAATTCAATGATTCCGTTATTAGAGTCCATCAGCTGCTTTGATTCCTGGTAATTCATCAGCGATTCTATGTCTACTTCGGAGCTCCCTTCCAATCCCATCTTTGCAAGGAGAGCTTCCTGCAATTCCCTGATAATTGCACTCTTGTCCTCCATTAGCACCACATCGGTGATACCGGTGGATATTATGCCGAAACCGAACGGGCTGGGGTATCTGGTGTAATCCCTCGAAGCGACCTTTATGTCGCCGTCCCTGATGGAAGTTAGGATCTTCTCGGAGTTTCCGACGTCCATGACTATGCCTTCTATTTCTCTGAACGTTTCCTCTATTATCGGGAAATTTTCCATTGAGAACAGTATGTTGAGAACCTTTTCGCTTCTGAGCTGCTGTCTGGCTACAGAGACTTCTCTACCTCTGTATCTTCTGAGAACCATGAAGGAACGTGTGGCGCAGTGCCTGAACCGCTGCTTGAATAGTTCGGTGGACTTGACCGCATTTCTCAGGGAGCCTCCAATTTTTATCGTTTGCAACAGGTCCTGTATTTTCGCAACTTCGACCTTCCGGTTGAAGGTCAGCATGAAACCATCATCCGTGAGAGATATCCTAGAATTCACGGAGAAATTCCTTGAGATGTTGAACGCAATGATCCTGCTGAGTGCGTCGTTCACCCTCCTCCCATAAGCGAAGTGGAAAATGACTGAAAACTGTCCGGCCTTGTCGATATACCCTTCAATCAACAAATTATCGTGCGTGGGGACGCCGTAGTCCATCTGGTTTGTGATGTATGAAATGACACTCCTGACACTGTTCTCATCAGCCGCATATTCATTCTTGAGAAATTCTTCAGCGGTTCCGCTCTTCATTCTTTCTTCTAGATTCTTTCGGAATTTTCCAACTTCAATTGAAAGGTCAAAAGTTCTGGGGAGCATCTCTCCTACCCAGGATGGTACGGTCGGTTTCCTTCCAGAGGCGTCCTTTATGAAAACCTTATTCCCCCTCATTCGGAGGAATTCATATGTTCTGGCACCGAGGACAAATATGTCCCCCCTGTGAAGTTTCTCAACGAACTTCTCGGACAGAGATCCAAGGTGCCTGTTATCGACTGAGAACGCGTCGTAATCAGCTTCCTCAGGGATCGTACCTGCATTTGTGAAATATATGAGTCGAGTGCTCTTCTTCCTTCCGAAGGTGTGTTCCTTCTTGTCCCACCATATCTTGGAATAAACATTACCCTCCTCAAATCCTCCGGAGAGATAATTGAGCACGTTTAGAAAATCGCCTTCACTAAGATCCTTGTAACAGTATGTTCTCCTGACAACGTCCAGAGCCTCGCTTTCGTTCCATTTCTTCTCAAGCGATATCCCTACAACGAACTGGCTCAGGACATCCAGCGAATACTTTGGAATCGCTATTCGATCAAGCTTCTTCAGCTTGGCTTCCTTGACCAGGACCAGTGACTCCACTAGGTCATCTATATCCATTGGAATGATCCTGCCCTTTGCAGTAGCGAAAACTGAGTGACCGGACCTACCAACCCTCTGAAGACCTTTTGCGATACCCTTCGGAGAACCAACCTGAACCACCAGGTCAATGCTTCCTATGTCTATACCGAGTTCCAGTGAAGTAGATGAGACTGCGCACTTTAGCTCGCCCTTCTTCAGTCTTTCCTCCACGTTGAAACGTGACTCTTTTGACAAGCTCGAGTGGTGGGCCTCAAGGTCAAGTATACCTCTTTCTATCAGTTTCGATGATACCCTTTCAGCTCCGCTCCTAGTGTTCGTGAAAACTAAGGTGGTGGTGTGTTCTTTGACCATGGCTTCGATTATGTCGTACGTCCTCTCGTTTATCTGCTCCTGAGGAGCCGAAAAGAGGTCTGAGACGGGGCAGACCACTCTCATATCCAGATTCTTGTTGGATTCGGCTTCAACAATGTGCACATCCAACTTGTCGACGTTCCCGACCAAGAACCTTGCAATTTCATCTATGGGTTCGGTGGTTGCAGAAAGCCCTATTCTAGTCATGGTACCGTTTGTGTATTGAAGGAATTCAATTATCAGACTGAGTAGTTCTCCTCTCTTGTTGGATGCGAGATCGTGGATTTCGTCGATGATCAGGAATTCAACTCCCCTGAATTTTTCCTTGAACTTCGGAGAAAACAGTGCTAGCGCGAGTGACTCGGGAGTCGTTATGAAGATGTGTGGAGGTGTCTTGTTCATCTTTTGCCTGACGTATTGGCTGGTGTCGCCTGACCTCACCCCGACCCTGATCTTCGGTATGTGCATCCCTTTGTCCTCTGCGAGCTGCCTTATCTCTTCCAGGGGAACTTCCAGGTTTCTGTGAATGTCGTTAGCAAGTGCCTTGAGAGGTGAAACGTATACGCAATAGATCTTATCCTCGAGCTTTCCTTCCTTTGCAAGAAGAAAAAGTTCGTTTATCGTAACAAGAAAACCGGAGAGGGTTTTCCCCGTTCCAGTTGGTGAAGAAATTAGTACATTTTTTCTCTGATGAATTAGAGGAATCCCAATCTTCTGCGCTGTAGTGGCATTGTTGTATTTAGAAGTGAACCACTCCAGCACCAGGGGATCGAGATATTGTTCTAGATTGTACTCGTTATTACCTCTTATTATCATTTAGATTCCTGCATAGTGGGAAAGGTATATTGAAAAGATATAAAAACATGTGGAACCACTTTCCAAAACAATCGTGAACCAGATCTCTGATTATTGTTACAAGATTGAGGACAGAACCAATTTATTTTAGAATTGCTAGATGCATTATGGGTTCTCAGTTGTGGATAAAGGTTGATGATTATTTCACCGAAAAGTTGGTTGGGCAAGAGAAGTCGTTTTCCGATGCCCTCGAGCGACAGGAGAAAGAAGGTTTCCCCTCTATCAACGTCCCACCAACTCTAGGAAAGCTGCTTTACCTGCTTGTCAAGTTGATCAAGGCAAGGAATGTGCTGGAAATCGGCACTCTTGGAGGTTACAGTTCACTATGGCTTGCCAAGGCACTCCCGAAGGGAGGTAAAGTTACGAGCCTGGAAATTGACAGGAGACACGCTGAAGTTTCAATGGAGAATATTCGGAATGCAGGACTTGAGGAAAAGGTGGAGATTCTGATTGGAAATGCGGAAGATACCCTGTCCAATTTGTCTCGAAAACGGGTGGGTACATTCGATCTTGTCTTCATAGATGCTGACAAAGAAAGGAATCCTGTTTATTTCAAATGGGCTGTAAACCACTCCCACCCCGGCTCAGTCATTGTGGTAGACAATGTGGTGAGAGATGGGAAAGTGGTAGAAGGTAGCGATGATGATCCATCAGTAAGGGGAACGAGACAGTTGGTGGAACTAGTCAGCAAAGATCAGAGAGTGGAATCAACTGCTATACAGACCGTTAGTGGCAAAGGGCATGATGGTTTCATGGTCGTGAGAGTCAAGGATTAGTAGGGAAATTCTTTATTTGACAGTTCAGAAATTATCAATGTGGAAGAGGGCCATTTTCTCAAGCAGTTCCTCTATAGAGTCGACATTCCAGAACTTCTTTTTGGAAGAGTTGACATCTATTTCGGGAACTCTCCCTGGATTTTCTGAAAACTCTACTTTGATTATTTTTCCCGTGTAATTCTTGATCCCGATTATCTCAAACGCCTTGTAAACCTGCCTCTGGAGAGATAGGTAGAGAAGTATTTCGTTCCAGAGTGATTTGCTGATCATCCTTTGGTTCTCAAAATTCTCCCTTGCATATTTCACCGCGACGTTCAGGTGAATATTGCCCAGAATCCTGTCCTCCCTCACTAGGGAGCAATTGTCGAAACTGTCTGGGCCAACTTCACTAAAGGAATCTAAAAAATAATAGGTGAGATCAACTGGGATTGATCGACACCTGTCCCTTAGAGACCGCTAAATCAAACTTAGAAAGCAACGAATTCTTAGACTTTGTTGAAGCCAACACGAGGTTCAGCACATCGCTAATAGTCTTGACTACGTGAATCTGTATCTTGGCCCTCTGCGTCTCTTCTAGAATTATATCGCCCTTGTTGCTCTCCGGAACGATGACGTTCTTGAATCCAGCTTCTATTGCTGCCTCAACCTTTGCAGTCACTCCTCCAACGGGAAGGACCTGCCCCCTGATTGAAAGAGAACCGGTCATTGCGAACGACTGGTCAACGGGAATTCCTTCCATCGCTGACACCACTGCGGTTGCTATTGTGATGCTTGCGGAATCACCCTCTACTCCCTCGTAACTGCCTATAAATTGAATGTGCACATCGTGGTTCGCTATGTCCTGGCCGGTATATTTCTTGATGACAGCAGAAACGTTCTGGACAGCTTCCTTTGCGATTTCACCAAGTTTTCCGGTTGCAATTACTTTACCGCTTTCCTTTTCCTGAGCAGGCGTCACTTCCGCCGCCACAGGCATCACGATGCCGGAATACTCAGCCATACCTGAGCCGGCACTGAAAACAGCAAGGCCATTCACAATTCCTATAGAATATCCTTCGTTGGTGAATGTGTTGTAGTTCTTGTAGGCCTCTATGTGCTTGTCTGCGATCTGCTGTTCGAGCGGCCTTGCCTTCAGTTTGGCCTTGATGACGTGCTCGGCGCTGACGACCGCTGCCGCAGACTGTACGGCTAGATCTCCTGCGATCCTTATTAGGCCACCCAATTCCCTTAACCTGAGCGTGATTTTTCCTTTCCTTCCGGCTCTCTTCTGAGCTTCCCTTATGACCTCTGCTATGGCGGTATAATCGAATGCTGGAATCTTCTTGTCTTTCAAGACTTCCTGACCAACGAACCGCATCACTTTCTCCCTGTTTTCTTCAGTGTCGTCCATCATGGTGTTCATGTAAACTTCGTAGCCGTATCCTCTTATTCTCGACCTGAGCGCAGGGTGCATGCCTTGAAGCGCATCGAGGTTTCCTGACGCGACCAAAATGAAGTCACACGGCACCATCTCCGTCTGTACGAGTGCTCCGGCAGATCTCTCACTCTGACCCGAAATGGTGTATTTCTTCTCTTGCATTGCAGTAAGAAGGCTCTGCTGACTCTCCATCCTTAGAGTGTTGATTTCGTCTATGAAAAGGACTCCCTTGTTTGATTTGTGAATATTTCCAGCTTCCACTCTGAGGTGAGCTGGTGTCTCAAGACCCCCAGACTGGAACGGATCGTGCCTCACGTCTCCAAGAAGTGCTCCTGCCTGAGCTCCCGTAGAGTCCACGAAAGGAGCCTTATCGTCCTTGTCGTGACCGACTAGCAGCTTTGGCACCAGAGTCTTGTCTTCCCTCGACACAGGCCCCATATTAAGAGCAATATAGAGAAATGCAGCTGCCATAATTGCGAGGAAAATTGGAGTCGAGTCAATCGTGTGGCTGCTGGGATAGTTAATGAATGCAAATATGAGACCGATTACGACTATGAAAATCACCAGGATCCTGACACTCCTCTGTCTCTCGGTCTTCTCCTGATCCGACCTCTTCTGGTAGTCCTTGGTGATCTCTTTGCCCTTCCCCGCTGGTACGGTCACTATCTTGGGACGATTTGCATCTTCTGGATTGTGAAATACCAGGATATCTTCCAGCTCTTCCTTTGGAATGAAATCCGTCATGGATTGAGCCAGCATAGACTTCCCTGTTCCTGGTTCTCCTATCAAAATGACGTGCCTCTTCTGCTTAGCTGCTCTCTTAATGACTTCGACACCTTGGTCCTGACCTATGACCTGTTCTACCAATTTCTCAGGTATCTTGATGTCATTTGTAGTGTTGACACCCCTAGACTTTATCCATTCTGATAATTCGTCCATTCGGTGAGCAAGTGAAAATCCCTAATTAAGCGTTTTGTTGTTGAAACTTCATTTCACCCTTTCCGGATGAGCTTTAATCCTCAAAGCGCATCTCCCTTTATGATCTTGGAAGGCAGGCCTATTGCCAAAGAAATGCTCCAAGAAGTTAGAGAGGATGTTTCTGAA